>CAYORZ010000224.1:2438-3115 GCA_964406485.1 uncultured Gemmatimonadaceae bacterium
CGTCAAGAACCTCGCCGTCGACCCGGGCGAGAAGCCTGCGGTCGTGCGGGAGCTTGCCCGGCAGTCGGTCGAGTTCGTCGGGGAGCACGACTGGATCACGCAGCCGCCGCTCGCCGAGGAGGTGTGGCGGATGGAGATGATGTCGCCCGAGCGCCAGCTCGTCTCCCCCTTCTTTCTCGGGGGCGAGGTCATCCAGATTTCCTACCCGACCAACACGATGGCCCACGACGACAAGCTCATGTCGATGCGGGGCAACAACCCCCACTTCAATCGAGCCACGGTCCACCACGAGCTGATCCCGGGCCACCACCTCCAGGGCTTCATGACGAGCCGCTTCAACAACCACCGCAGCCGCTTCAGCACGCCATTCTGGGGTGAGGGGTGGGCGCTCTACTGGGAGATGATCCTCTGGGAAAACGACTTTCCCCGCGGCCCCGAGGACCGGATCGGGATGCTCTTCTGGCGAATGCACCGCGCCGCGCGGATCATCTTCTCGCTCAGCTTCCACCTCGACCGGATGACCCCCCAGGAGGCTGTCGACTTCCTCGTCGACCGGGTGGGGCATGAGCGGGCCAACGCCGAGGCCGAGGTGCGCCGTTCCTTCGCCGGCTCCTACCCTCCCCTCTACCAGGTCGCGTACATGATCGGGGGACTCCAGTTTCGCGAACTCCACCGCG
>CAYORZ010000224.1:3125-3913 GCA_964406485.1 uncultured Gemmatimonadaceae bacterium
CATTCTCCAGGGGGGACGGATGCCGGTCGAGATGGTGCGCGCCCGGCTGATCGAACAGCCGCTGTCGCGCGACTACACCACCCGCTGGCGCTTCGCCGACGGAGGCTGACCGGGCCATGCGCCTTCGTCCATCGTTCGAGGAATTCCGGGCCCTGGCCCGCTCCTTCGGCGACCGCCCCGGCCTTGTGCCGGTGGCGCGGGAGTTCCTGCTCGACACCGAGACCGCCGTCACGGCCTACCACAAGCTGGCAGAGGGCCCCTTCGGTTTCCTCCTGGAGTCGGTCGTCGGTGGGGAGCAGTGGGCGCGCTACACCTTCCTGGGCACCCGCCCGGCGGGCGCGTGGCGGCTGCAGGGGGGCGATGTCTCCCTCTGGACCCCGGAGCAGGGGTGGGCTCCCGTGGAGTGCGATGATCCCCTCGCCGACCTCGACGCCCGCCTCCGCCGGCGCGAAATGGCCGAGGTGCCGGGGCTGCCCCGCTTCATGGGGGGCGCGGTCGGCTACTTCTCCTACGACGTGGTGCGGCACATCGAAAACCTCCCCGACGCCCCCCCCGACGATCTGGGACTCCCCGACGGGCTCTTCGTCTTCACCGACCTCGTCCTGGCGATCGACAACCTGAAGGGGAGGGCGATGGTGATCGCCTCGGTCCCGGTCGACGCCGGTGACGACGAGGCGACGCTGAGGGCGCGCCACGACGAGGCCGTCGACCGGATCGCGGCGACGATCCGGCGGCTGGCCGAAGGGGGCGGTCCCGCTCCCCTCGATCTGGCCCCCGAGCCCGACGAC
>CAYORZ010000225.1:0-3911 GCA_964406485.1 uncultured Gemmatimonadaceae bacterium
CACGGAGTCCGTCGACGTGGATCCCCGCCCGACCCCAGCGTCCCCCTCTGCCCCAGCGGAGCCGGAGGACGTCCAGGGAGACCCCTCCGCCCCCTCCGCCTGGTCGAGGGGAGCACGGGTCGCCTGGGAGTGGGTCCGCTCGGTCGCCCTGGCGCTCGTGCTCTTCCTCGTGGTCCGGGCCTTCGTGGTGGAGGCGTTCAAGATCCCGACCGGCTCGATGGAGCGCACGCTTCTCGTGGGCGACTTCCTCCTGGTCAACAAGGCCGTGTACGGGGCCGAGATTCCGGGCACCGGGATCCACCTCCCGGCGTTTGCCGAACCGCACCGGGGCGACGTGATCGTCTTCAATCCGCCCCACGAGCCGCACCGGAACTACGTGAAGCGGCTGGTCGCCGAGCCGGGCGATACCATCGAGATGCGCGAGAAGCGCCTCTACCTGAACGGGGTCGAGGTCGACGAACCCTACGCCCGTTTCGCCGACACGCCGGGGGATCCGATGCACGCCGCCATGCGCCGGTGGCAGATGGAGCATCTCGTGGCGGCCCCCGCGCGCTACACTCCCTCGCGCGACACTTGGGGGCCGCTCGTCGTCCCCGACTCCTCGTACTTCGTCCTGGGCGACAACCGCGACAACAGCGAGGACTCCCGCTACTGGGGCTTCGTCGAGCGGAGCCGCATCCGGGGAAAACCGTGGTTCGTCTACTACTCCTTCGACCCTTCGTCCCGGGAGGGGGTGCCGTGGCTGCAGGCGGTGCGGTGGGGCCGGATCGGCCACCGCATCCGGTGACTCGCCCCCCCGGCCCTCCGGCCGGGAAGCTCGAGTTGCAACGGCGTCAGGACGACCCTTCCGGGAGAAGTTGCGCAACCTGACTCCACCGTCCATGATCTCCACGTCGGACCCCGCCTCCCCGAGCCGCTGACCCGATGTCGTTCGAGTCCAACCGCCGAGCCTTCCACGAGGGCTCCCTGGACCAGTACCTGAAGGAGATCTCCCAGTACCCGCTCATCGATCGGGAAGAGGAGGCGCGCCTTGCGCGCGGTGTTCGGGCCGGCGACCCCGAGGCGCTCGAGAAGCTCGTGCGCAGCAACCTGCGCTTCGTGGTGTCGGTGGCCAAGAAGTATCAGAACCAGGGCGTGCTCCTCTCCGACCTGATCAACGAGGGCAACCTCGGGCTCATCCGGGCGGCCCACCGCTTCGACGAGTCGAAGGGGATCAAGTTCATCTCGTACGCCGTCTGGTGGATCCGCCAGGCGATCCTCCAGGCCCTCGCCGAGCAGAGCCGGATCGTGCGGGTGCCGCTCAACCGGGCCGGCGCACTCCACCGCATCGGGCGCCGGAGTTCGTCGCTCCTCCAGGAACTCGGACGCGAGCCCACGGTCGAGGAGGTCGCCCGCGAGCTCGACATCCCGCAGGACGAGGTCGAGCGCACCCTGTCCATCAGTCAGTCGCACCTCTCTCTCGACGCCCCGCTGATCCCCGGAGAGGACGCCCGTCTGCTGGACTACCTCCCCGACCACTTCTCGCCCGGACCCGATGACGAGGCGTACGAGCAGGCCCTTCGCGACACCGTCGAAGAGGCCCTCTCGTCGCTCACGGAGCGCGAGGCGAAGGTGTTGCGCCTCTACTACGGCCTCGACGACCAGGAACCGATGACGCTGGAGCAGATCGGCGAACTTCTCTCGATCACCCGCGAACGGGTCCGCCAGATCAAGGAGAAGGGGCTGAAGCGCCTTCGCCACGCCACGCGCGCCCGCTTCCTGGAGACCTTCCGGTAGTCACCTCCCGGGCACCGGGTCGGGCGCCCTCGAGGCGTCGCGCGCGCCGCTTCCGCCGCCCGAAGGGGGGTCGCCGATCCGTCGGGCGGGCCGTTGACATCGGGGCAGGGGCTGGATATCATTTCAAGCTCTGTTCGTCCATAGCCTGACGGATTCATGAAGACGTATACGCCGAAAGCCGACCATATCCAGCGCGACTGGTGGATCATCGACGCCGCAGGGAAGCCCCTGGGCCGCGTCGCCACCGAGGTCGCCCGTGTCCTGCGGGGCAAGCACAAGCCCATGTACACGCCCCACCTCGACACCGGCGACCATGTGGTCGTCATCAACGCGGCGGAGGTCGCGCTGACCGGCAACAAGGCCGATCAGAAGACCTACTTCCGCCACTCCGGATACGTCGGCGGGGAGCAGCACATCCCCTTCAGGCGCGTCATGGCGACCCACCCCGAGCGGGTGATCGAGTGGGCCGTGAAGGGAATGATGCCGAAGAACGCCCTCGGACGGCAGATGCAGAAGAAGCTGAAGGTCTACCCCGGGGCCAACCACCCCCACCAGGGCCAGACCCCCCGGCCTCTGGAGATTTGAGGAGCAGCGCCGAGATGGCCGAAGAGAAGAAGATCCAGAAGGTAGGTCGCCGGAAGACGGCGACCGCACGCGTGCTCCTCCGTCCGGGCCGCGGCGCCTGGACGGTCAATGGTCGTACCCTCGACGACTACTTCCCCCGGGCGACCCTGCGGGCACGTGCCGACGAGGCCCTCCGGGTCACCGAGTCCGAAGGGCTCTTCGACGTCACCGTGCGGGTGCGCGGCGGCGGGCTCACGGGCCAGGCCGACGCGGTGCGTCTCGGTCTCGCGCGGGCGCTGGGCGAGGTCGACGAGGAGCATCGGGCCACCCTCCGCCAGAGCGGACTCCTCACGCGGGACTCGCGCAAGGTCGAGCGGAAGAAGCCCGGCCGCCCGAAGGCCCGCAAGCGGTTCCAGTTCTCGAAGCGCTGATCGCTTCGTCATCCTGACCGGGGCGTAATCGGCCCCACGAAAAAGCAGAGAAGCCCCCATGGACCAGGTCGGTCTCCCCCAACTCCTGGAAGCGGGCGTCCACTTCGGGCATCAGACCCGTCGATGGAACCCCAAGATGCGCCGGTTCATCTTCACCGAGCGCAACGGCATCCACATCATCGACCTCCGCAAGACGCTCGACCGCCTCCAGGCGGCGCAGAACGCGGTGCGGGGGACGGTCCTCAAGGGGGAGCGCGTCCTCTTCGTCTGCACGAAGAAGCAGCTCCGCTCCATCATCGAGGAAGAGGCGGTCCGGTGCGGCGCCTTCCACATCACCGAGCGGTGGCTGGGGGGGATGCTCACCAACTTCCAGACGATTCGCCAGCAGATTCGCCGGCTGAAGGAACTGGAACGCGGGCAGGAGGAGAACGCCTTCGAGTTCTACACGAAGAAGGAGCGGCTCCTCCTGGATCGGGAGCGGGAGAAGCTCGACAAGTACCTCTCCGGGGTGAAGGACATGAGCCGTCTTCCCGGGGCGATGTTCATCGTCGACGCCCGCCGCGAGCATATCGCCGTCAAGGAGGCGCGCCGGCTCGGGATCCCGGTGATCGCGATCACCGACACCAACGCCGATCCCGACCTGATCGACTACCCGATTCCCGGCAACGACGACGCGATCCGTTCGGTGGCCGTGATTACCGGTATGATCGCCGACGCGGTCGAGGCGGCGCGGCGCGAGTTGCCGGCCGACATGCGCAACCGGGTGGACGAAGTCGAGGCGGTCACGTACTCGTCGGAGGGCGGGCTGTCGCGGGAGGAAGAGCAGCAGCGGCCGCGGCGCCGGCCTCGGCGGAAGCGGCGGCCCCGGCCGGAAGTGATCGCGAACATCCGGACCGGCGGCGACGAGGAATCGTCCGAGGGCCAGGCGGCGGAATCGTAGGGCGCTGGCGGCTCCACACAGGCTGGGCGCCGGATCGAGCGCCGCAGCGCTGCGTGCCGGCAGCCCTGCGGCGCTTGTTTTAGCCGCCTGCGGCGCCTGCAAGGTTGGACCCACCACAATCATATCAGGGGAGCGACATGGCAATCACTGCGGCGGATGTGAAGGAGTTACGGGACCGCACCGGCGCCGGCATGATGGAG
>CAYORZ010000226.1:0-3892 GCA_964406485.1 uncultured Gemmatimonadaceae bacterium
CGCCCACCAGACCCGCCAGGTCATCGAAGTCGAGCAGGTCGGACACCAGATCTGATCCAGGTGTCGAGCGAGAAGGTCCTCATGGTCGCCACGGTGCGGTCCGGACTGGTGCGCACCATCTACGTCGATCTCCCCGCCGAGGTGCCGGCCGACACCCTGGTCACCCTCACGATGCTCCTCAACGAGCGGTTGGTGGGGCTGACGCTGGCCGAGCTGCGCGCGACCCTTGCCGAGCGGCTCCGCGACGCGGTGCCTGCTGACGAAGTGGCGGGCGAGGTCCTGAACATCTTCATGCAGTCGGGAGCCGAGCTCTTCGACTGGCCCGGTGCGGGACCGGGTGACGTGCATCTGGGAAAGACGAGCATCCTCGCGCAGCAGCCGGAGTTCACGAGTGGGGAGCGGCTCAAGAGCCTGATCGAACTGACCGAGAAGCGTGACCTCCTCGCGTCGGCACTGGGGTCCCGCGAACACTCCGGTGGACTCCACATCTCCATCGGCGGCGAACACGAGTCGCAGGCACTCGCCGATTTCACCCTCGTGACCGCGGAATACAGTGCCGGCGGGCTCAAGGGTGTGATCGGGGTCATCGGTCCGACGCGAATGCCCTACGAAAAGGTGATCGCCATCGTCGACTACACCTCCCGGATGGTCTCCGACCTCCTGAACCCCTGACCTCGTAGCCGAGGGATCGCCTGTACATGGCAGACTACTATCAGCTTCTCGGCGTCGGTCGCGACGCCTCCGCCGAGGAGATCAAGAAGGCCTACCGCAAGCTCGCGCTGAAGTACCACCCGGATCGCAACGGGGGCTCGAAGGAGTCCGAGGAGCGGTTCAAGGAGGTGACCCGGGCGTACGAGGTGCTCCGCGACGAAGAGAAGCGGGCGATCTACGACCGCCACGGCGAGCAGGGCCTGCGGGGCCAGCCGGGGGCGGGCTTCGGGGGCTTCGACTTCTCCGACGCCATCGAGATCTTCATGCGCGACTTCGGAGGGTTCGGCGGCTTCGGCGACCTCTTCCAGCAGCGCGGCAGACGGGAGCGGGGTCCCCGCAAGGGGCAGAGTCTCAAGGTGCGGCTTCCGCTCACCCTCACCGACGTCCTGCACGGCGCCACCCGCACCCTCAAGGTCGGGGTCCTGGACCCCTGCGACGACTGCGGTGGGACGGGGGGGGAAGACGGCGCCGCTCCGATCCCCTGTGCCCAGTGCGGCGGCTCGGGAGAGGAGCGCGTGCAGATGCAGGGCCTCATGGGGAGGATGGTCGCCGTGCAGCCCTGCCGCCGGTGCGGGGGCGAGGGCCAGGTGATCGAGAAGGTCTGCCGGAGCTGTCACGGTGAGGGACGGGTGCGCTCCCGCCGCGAGGTCACGGTCGAGGTGCCGCCCGGCGTCACCTCGGAGAACTACATCACCTTGCGCGGAGAGGGGAGCGTCGGAGTACGTGGCGGTCCCCGCGGCGACATCCTGGTGCTCCTCGAGGTCGAAGACGATCCCCGCTTCGTGCGTGAGGGCCCGCACCTGCTCGTCGAGTTCCCGATCACCTTCGCCCAGGCGGCGCTCGGCGACGAGGTCGAGGTCGAAGGGGTGGACGGGCCCGTCGAGGTCCGGATTCCCGAGGGAATCCAGAGCGGGGCGGTCCTCCGGGTGCGGGGTCGGGGGCTTCCCGAACTTCAGCAGAGCGAGCGCGGCGACCTCCTGGTGCGGGTGCTCGTCTACACGCCCCGCGACCTCTCGCCCGCCCAGCGCGAGGTGCTGGAGCAGCTCCGCGACGTCGAGGGGGCCGCACCGGAGCGGCTTCCCCGCGACGAGGCACGCGGCTTCTGGTCGAGGGTGAAGGAGGCCTTCACCGGCGGATGAGCCTTCCGGTGCGGTGGTTCGTGGTTCGGGTGGCAGCCGCCGGTGACATGGGCGCCGACGACCGTCGTGCCGAGGCGCTCCTCACGCTCGGGGGCCGCGCCGTGCACCTCGACGGGGAGTGGTGGACGACCCATCTCGCCGAAGACGACGTCGCCGACCCCGATCCGCGGTGGTGGCAGGAGCGCGTGGCCCGTGAGGTGGACGACCCCGGGGTTGAGGTGTCGGTGGGGTGGCAGGAGCACGGCGACTGGTCCGAGTTGTGGAAGCGGGGACTGGAGCCCCGCCGCATCGGGGAGCGGTGGCTCGTGACCCCCTCGTGGTGCACGCCCGAGGTACGGGAGGGAGAGCGGGTCATCGTGGTCGATCCGGGGATGGCCTTCGGCAACGCCGAACACGGCACCACCCGGGGCTGCCTCCGCCTGCTCGAGCACGCGGTCTCGCCGGGCGAACACCTCATCGACGTCGGGGCCGGCTCCGCGATCCTCTCGATCGCGGCGGCGCTGCTCGGTGCGGCGTCGGTCGTGGCGGTCGAGGCCGACCCCCTGGCAACCCCGTCGGCTCGCGAGAATGTCGAGGCCAACGGGGTCGCCGACCGGGTCGAGGTGCGCGAGGAGAAGGCGACCGTCGAGACCCTGCGCCGTACGGGGCCGCGCGACGGCATCGTCGCCAACATCGAGCGGGGGATCCTGACGCCGCTCCTCCCGGGCTTTCACGGAGCGCTCCGCGAGGGGGGGTGGCTGATCCTCTCCGGGATCCTCGAAGGGGAGTGGGAGGGGATGCTCGAGGCGGCCCGCGCCACCGGGTTCCGGCTCGAGCAGGTCGACGCCGACGGCGAGTGGCGGAGCGGCCACTTCATCCGCGGGGCGTGAGGCAGCCCGGGCGACGCCCGCCTCGACTCACTCCGCCATCCAGCGGCGGGCCTCCCGTCGCAGCCGGAGCCAGCGGCTCCGGTCGCGGGGGGAGCGGGCGTCGAGGGCATGTTCGATCGCGCGGAGTTCGGCCTCTCCGGGTGCGGCGGCCTCGGGGGCGGCGTGCTCCTCGCGCGGCGCCGCATCCGGGGGGGTGGCCGCACCGGGAAGGAGCCATCCACCCCCGCGTGTCCGGAGCCTGCGGCGTCGGGGTGGGGTGAGCATCGACGGCGGTGCGGCGGGGGGATCGACGCGCGGACGGGCAGGGACACGAAGAGGATCGGACGGGGTCATGGCAACCTCCCGAGAGGGGGGGAACGATGCGGACGCCGACGCTGCGGCTGCCCCCCGGGCGCGACCATGGCCCGTCGCGCCGACTTCTCGCAGAGCGGTTGCGATGGGCCCGATCACGGCATCAGACTCCACGGACCTTCACTTCATCCACGCATTCGTCATGGCTACCGATTCCACCTGTCTCTTCTGCCGGATCGCGGCGGGCGACCTCCCCTCCGAGCGCTGCTTCGAATCGGACGACGTCGTGGCCTTCCGCGACATCGACCCGCAGGCGCCCACCCACATTCTCGTGATTCCCCGCGAGCACATCACGTCGCTGGCCGAGGTGCGGGCCGACCGGGCCGAACTCGTCGGACGCCTTCACCTGGTGGCTGCCCAGCTCGCCCGTGACGAGGGGCTGGTGAACGGGTGGCGGACCGTGTTCAATGTGGGAGACGAGGGCGGCCAGTCCGTCGACCACCTCCACCTCCACCTTCTGGGCGGACGCGCGATGACGTGGCCTCCCGGGTGAGGCGCTGTCGCTGACCCGCACCCCGTCCCCCCCCACCCCCGGAGTCCCCGATGACCGTATCCCTCAAGCAGCGTCTGCAGGCCGACCTCGATGACGCGCGTCGAGCCCGCGACAAGCCACGGACGGTGCTCCTCTCGACGACCCTCTCCGAAGTCCGCAACCGCGAGATCGAGGTCGGCACCGAAGCCGACGACGATCTCGTGATCGCCGTGGTCGGCCGCGCCCTGAAGCAGCGTCGCGACGCGGCCGGACAGATGCGGGCGGGGGGGCGCGATGACCTCGCCGACCGTGAGGACGCCGAGGCGGAGCTGCTCGCCGCCTACCTCCCC
>CAYORZ010000227.1:0-3882 GCA_964406485.1 uncultured Gemmatimonadaceae bacterium
CGCGACGTTACCTTCCATCTCTCTCCAGGACTCGGACAACAAGGAAGCCCCTATGCACCACCGCCTCGTTCCGGTCGTCGCGACCGCCTCGCTCCTCCTCTCGGCGTGCGCCGACGGCGGGGATTACGCCTCGGCCTCCCTCGACAGCGAGGAGCAGATCGCCAGCTACGCCATCGGGTTGAACATGGGTCAGCAGCTCGCACCGGCGGAAGGCAGCCTCGACCTCGCGGCCTTCAATCGCGGATTGAACGACGCCATGGCCGGCCGGGACCCCGCCGTCGAGCCGAGCGCGATGCAGGCTGCCCTCCAGTCGTTCGGTGACGCGGTCAACGAGCGGCTGATGGCCGAGCGGGAGGCCGAGGGAGCCGCGAACCGCGAGGCGGGTGAAGCGTACCTCGCCGAGAACGCGCAGCGCGAAGGGGTGGAAGTGACGGCGTCGGGACTGCAGTGGGAGGTGCTCGAGGAGGGCGATGGCCCCCGCCCGAGCGCGACGGATCAGGTGTCGATCCACTACACCGGCTCGCTCGTCGACGGGACGGTCTTCGACGAGTCGGGCGCCACGCCGCTGCAGCTGGGCGTGAACCAGTTCGTCTCGGGATTCTCGGAGGGACTGCAGCTCATGCCCGTCGGCTCGCGCTACCGCTTCGTGATCCCGAGCCACCTGGCGTACGGTCCTCAGGGATCGGGCGCGGTCATCGGTCCCGACGCCACCCTGGTCTTCGAGGTGGAGCTGCTCGAGATCCACTGACGGGCGGGGTCGGCGCCGACCCCTGCACGAACCCCTCCCCGGTGCCCCCGCACCGCGGAGGGGTGCGTCGTTTCGGGCTCCGGGATGCGGGGGGCGTGGGGGTGCCTTTCGGGGGGCGGGATATCGGCGGGGATCTTGCCGCGGAGGGGGAGCATGCGGTACGGTGTCCCGATCGACCCTGTCGTCCTCCGAACCAGCGGGTGCTTCCATGAAACTGCCCATCCACCGCAGGACCGCGGGGGCTTGCGCCACCGCAGTTCTCCTGGCCCTCTTCCTCGCCGCCACCCCGCCGGTCACGGCCCAGGTCGACGGTCCGCGTCTGGCCCACATCACCACCCCCGAGGAGTTCCTCGGCTTCGAGATCGGGGCCGACTACCAGCTCGCGACCTACCAGCAGCTCATGGAGTACTGGGCGGTGCTCGCCGAGGAGTCGGACCGGATGGTCCTCCGCTCGATCGGTGACACCGAAGAGGGGCGTCCCCAGCTCCAGGCGATCCTCACCTCGCCCGAGAACCACGCCCGTCTCGACCGCTACCGGGAGATCTCGTCCACCCTCGCCCGGGCCCGGGTCGACGAGGACGCGGCCCGCCAGCTGGCCCGTGAGGGGCGGGCGGTGGTCTGGATCGACGGAGGACTGCATTCGACCGAGTTGCTCGGCGCCCAGCAGCTGATGCAGCTCGTCTACGACATGGTGAGTCTGGACGACGACGAGACCCGTCGTTTCCTGGACGACCTCGTCGTTCTGGCGACGCACGCCAACCCCGACGGACACGCCCTCGTCGCCGACTGGTACCTGCGCAACGACGAGCCGACCGAGCGCAGCAGCGGCAACGTCCCCGAGCTCTACCAGAAGTACGCGGGCCACGACAACAACCGCGACTTCTACATGGCCAACCTCGCGGAAACGCAGAACATGAACCGGGTGACCTACACGGAATGGTACCCGCAGATCGTCTACAACCACCACCAGACCGGGCCGGCCGGGACGGTCATGTTCGCGCCCCCCTTCCGTGACCCCATGAACCATTACCTCGACCCGATGCTGAAGACGGCGCTCGACCAGGTCGGGTCGGCGATGCACCAGCGCTTCATTGTCGAGGGGAAGGGCGGGACGGGCATGCGGAGCACCGCCGGCTACTCGACCTGGTGGAATGGCGGGCTGCGCACGACGCCGTACTTCCACAACCAGATCGGTTTGCTCACCGAGACCATCGGCCACCCCAACCCGATGGAGATCCCCTTCATTCCCCGCTGGCAGATCTCGTCGGCCGACCTCCCGCTCCCGGTCGAGCCGGGGGTGTGGCACTTCAGGCAGTCCGTCGACTACTCGCAGACGGCGAACCGGGCCGTGATGGACTACGCCTCGCGCAATCGCGAGCACCTGCTCTACAACATGTGGCGGATGGGGAAGAACTCCATCGAGCGGGGGAGCCGCGACCACTGGACAGTGCTTCCCTTCGAGATCGACGCCGCGCAGGAGGAGGTGACGCGCGGGACCCGGGCCGACTGGGAGCGACTGCTGCGGGTGCCGGCCGAACGTGATCCCCGCGGCTTCATCCTGACCGCCGACCAGCCCGACTGGCCGCGGGTGCAGAAGTTCATGAACGTGCTGCTCATGAACGGGGTCGAGGTTCACCAGGCCACCGCCGACTTCACCGTGGCGGGCACGACATACCCGGCGGGTTCGTTCGTGGTGCGCACCGACCAGGCCTTCCGCCCCCAGGTGCTCGACATGTTCGAGCCCCAGCAGCACCCCAACGACTTCGCCTATCCGGGCGCGCCCCCGACCGCACCGTACGACAATGCGGGGTGGACGGTGGCCTACCAGATGGGGGTGGAATTCGACCGCATCCTGGACGGCTTCGACGGTCCCTTCGAACGGGTCGAGGGCTTCCGGATCGCGGTGGAGCCCGCGCAGGTGGTGGGACCGCCCTCCGGCGCGAGCGGCTTTCTCGCCGACCACCGGGCCACCGATGCCTTCGTGCTCGTGAACCGGGCGCTGGCGCAGGGGGGCACGGTGTACTGGTTGACCGACGCGGTGACGGTCGACGGCGAGCGTTACCCCGAGGGGGCCTTCTACTTCGAGGGTGAGGGACTCCGCGGCCTCCTGGGCGAGGGCGCCGCCGACACCGGGGTCGAGGTCCGCGCGGTGGCGGCGCGGCCCGAGGCATCGGCGATGCAGCTCCGCCCCGTGCGCATCGGTCTCTGGGACCGGTACGGGGGCTCGATGCCCTCGGGGTGGACGCGCTTCGTGCTCGAACAGTTCGAGTTCGACTACGACGTGGTCTACCCCTCCGAGCTCGATGCGGGGGATCTGCGCGCGAGCTACGACGTCCTGATCTTCCCCGACGGCGCCATTCCCGCGACGTCGCGGGGAGGGGGCTTCGGCAGCAACGACGACGAGTTGCGGGCGGCCCTCCCTCCCGAGCTCCGCGACCGCGTGGGGTCGGTGAGTCTGGATCGCACCGTTCCCGAGATTCTCGCCTTCCTCGGGGCGGGGGGGACCGTGGTGACGGAGGGATCATCGACGGCGCTCGGGTATCACGCCGGACTGCCCATCGCCAACTACCTGGTCGACGAGCAGGGCGAGCCCCTCTCGTCGGAGGCGTACTACACCCCCGGTTCGGTGCACCACGTCAAGGTGGAGCCGGTCTCGCCGGCGACCCACGGCGTGGGCGAGCGGGTGAACATCATGCATTCGCACAGCCCGGTTTTCCGGGTCGACCAGAATGCGACCGACGTCCGGGTGCTCGCCTGGTACGACTCCGATCATCCGCTGCGCAGCGGGTGGGCGTGGGGGCAGGAGAAGCTCGAGGGCGGCGCCTCGATGCTCGAGGCCGATGTGGGCGCCGGGAAGCTCTTCCTCTTCGGTCCCCGCATCACCTTCCGCGGGCAGGCGCACGGCACGTTCCCCTTCCTCTTCAACGGGATCTACTACGGGACGGCGCAGCGGGAGGCCGTCTTCTGATCGACGCCCCACGCCCGGAGTGGGGCGTGACCCCTCGGCGGTGATGCGAGAAGCGCGTCCCCCCGCCCCCCCCCCGCGGGGCCCGGGGGGCGGGGCGCGCCCCGGTGGGGGGGGGGGGGGCGGGCCCCCCCGGTGTACCGCCCGCGGGGGGGGGGGGGGGTAGCCG
>CAYORZ010000228.1:0-3869 GCA_964406485.1 uncultured Gemmatimonadaceae bacterium
AGACCAGGTGCGCCTCGGCCTTGCGCATCAGGAAGAACCACCGCGAGACATCGACGCCCACCTCGTCGATGAGGTCACGGAGGGTGGTGTACGACCCCGCCCGCTTCGAGACCTTCACCTCGACCCCGTCCCGCTCCACCCGCACCATCTGGTGGAGAAGGTACTCGGGGTATCCCTCCGGGAGTCCCAGCGCCTGCAGCCCGGCCTGCACCCGGGCGACCGTGCCGTGGTGGTCCGCCCCCTGGACGTTGATCGCCCGGCGGAAGCCGCGCTCCCACTTCGTCAGGTGGTACGCGACGTCGGGAAGGAAGTAGGTGGGGTTGCCGTCGCTGCGCACCATGACGCGGTCCTTGTCGTCACCGAACTCCGTCGTGCGCAGCCAGACCGCGCCCCCCTCGTCGTAGACCAGGCCGGTCTCGCGGAGGCGGGCGATGGTCTCGTCGACCCGTCCCTCGGTGTAGAGGGAGGACTCCAGGTAGTACTGATCGAAGTGAACGCGGAAGTCGGTGAGATCCCGGTTCTGGACCTCGCGCAGGGCCTGCACTGCGAAGTGGCGCATGCGGTCCAGCGCCTCGGACGAGTCGTCGTCGCGGTAGCGATCGCCCTCGGCGGCCAGGAAGGCCCGGGCGACCTCGGTCACGTACTCCCCCTGGTAGCCGTCATCGGGGACCTCGGCGTCGACGCCGCACGCCTGGCGGTAGCGGGCCCGCACCGACTCCGCGAGGCGGTCCATCTGGCGCCCCGAATCGTTGTAGTAGAACTCCCGGTGGACCGTCCACCCCGTCCACTCCAGGAGCGCGCACACCGCATCGCCGAGCGCCGCCTGGCGTCCGTGGCCGGCGTGGAGGGGACCGGTCGGGTTGGCCGAGACCCACTCCACGATCACCGGCGAGTCGCCCGCGTCGTCGCTACGACCCCACCCCTGATCGGCCTCGACGATGCCCGCGATCGTGGCCGCCACCGCGTCGGACGAGAGGCGGAAGTTGAGAAAGCCCGGCCCGGCCACCTCGACCTCGGAGACACCGGCGGCGGCGAGATCGAACCGCTCCCGGAGCTCCTCGGCGATCTGGCGAGGAGCGCGCCGGAGGCGGCCTGCCAGCGTCATCGCCACATTCGTCGCCCAATCCCCATGCTCGGGATCGCGGGGGCGCTCCAGGTGCACGTCGGGGTCGCGAACCCCCATCTCGGCGAGGGCGTCGGCGAGGGCCCGGCGGATCGGTTCATGCGACACCGGTCAGGCGTCTCCCCCGGCGGACGACCCGCCGCCCGTCGTGCCGGACCCGCTTGCGGAGCTGTCCGACCCGCCGCTCGATGTCGATGCCGACGCCCCTTCGGACTCCGCCTTCGCCCGGCGCGTGTACTCCGGCGACCGGTAGTCGGTGATGTAGAAACCGTCGCCCTTGAAGAGAAGTCCGCCGCCGGCCGAAATCAGCCGCTCGGCGTCCTTTCCGCACTCCGGACACCGGGCGTGCGGGGGATCGGACATCCGCTGGAAGAGTTCGAACGCATGCCCGTCGGGGCACCGATACTCGTAGGTCGGCATTGCATCCATCCTGGAATCACGAGGCTTCACCCGGACAAACCGGCGCGGCTCCGCCCCTGCGGCCCGCAGATCGTCAGCACGATATGTTAGCCAAATCGGCCGCGAACCGCGATGCCGTCGGCGCCCGGGCCGGTCGCGGGAAGGGCGAGGGTGGAGCGTCAGTCGGTCTCGGTGTCGGGCGGCTCCAGCTCGACCAGCAGCTGGTCCTTCTCGACCGTGTCGCCAGCGGCGACGAGCACCTTCGCCACCCGCGCCCGGACGTCGGCGCGCAGCTCGTTCTCCATCTTCATCGCCTCGACGATCACGAGCCCCTGGCCCTCGTCGACGAGGTCGCCTTCGGTGACCTCGACCTTCACCACCAGGCCGGGCATGGGGGCCTTGAGGGGGCGGGGCCCCGTCCCCCCCGAAGCCGCGGCGCACATCTCGCGGAGCCGCCGGGTCCGCTCGTCGACGACATCGACGACGACCGGCCGACCGTCCACATCGAGGCGCCACCCCCCGCCTTCGGTGCGCTCGGCGATGACGCGGTGATGCGTCGTCCCCACGCGAAGGGTGTGGACTCCGGGCGCGGGGGTGCGGGCGAGGGCGGCGTCGATCCCTCGACCGTCGACACGGAGGCGGCCGTCGTCGACCTCGACCTCGTGCTCCTCACCTTCGATCGTGACCGTGTATCGCATCATCCGTCGGTCCTTGCCGTGTCGCGTCGCATCGTCACCACCGTCTCGATGTGGGCCGTCTGGGGAAAGAGGTCGAAGGCCGCGACATGGTCCACCCGCCAGCCGTCGCCCAGCCGCTTGAGGTCGCGGGCAAGGGTGGCGGGGTCGCAGCTCACATACACGAGCGTCTCCGGCGGAGACGCCCGCAGGATCTCGGGGACGGCGGCGTGGAGTCCCGTCCGCGGAGGATTGAGGATCACCGCCTCGGTCGGGAGCACGCGGGCGAGGGTGTCTTCTACCCGCCCCTCGACCACCCGGAAGCCCGGAGGCGCCTGGGCGCGCGCCGCCTGGACGGCCGCAGGCTCGACCTCGATCCCCGTCACGTGGGCTCCCGCGCGGGCCAGCCCCCGGCCGTGGATCCCGACCCCGCAGTAGGCGTCGACGATGACGCGGCCTGCGGGGTCGCCGATCGTCGCCCGCACGGCGGCGTGAAGCGCCGCGGCGCCGTCGCGGTTCACCTGGGTGAAGGCGCCCGGGCGCACTCCGATCCGCTCGCCCCCCACCACATCGTGGCAGACCGGGAGCCCGGCCTTCCACTCCCACGCCTCTGCGCCTCCGGCGCGGTGCCAGACCGCCGCCACCCCGGGCGTCGCCTCGAGGAGTGGCGCTGCCTGCCACCCCGGGCGCCCGCCCTCGACCGCCACCAGCACCCCTTCGTCGACCGCCCGCAGCGTGAGGCGCAACTCGCCCCCGCCCGGGAGGAGGCTGGCACCCGCCCCCCACCCCGCGCGCAGCCGGGGCCACACGTCGGCGATGGGCGGCTCGGGGAGCAGGCATTCGTCGTGCACGTCGATGATGTGGCCCGCGCGGTCCCGCCTGTGGAATCCCGCCACGACCCGTCCGCTCCGCAGCCGCTTCAGGGTGTAGGTGACCCGGTTGCGGTAGCCGAAGGGACGCTCGGCGGCGCGCACCGGGGGGTCGGCCACATCCACCCCGCCGATGCGGCGGAGGGCGTCGCCCACGATGCGCGACGCGGCCTCGAGTTGGGCGGCTTCGTCGAGTTGCTGGATCGGGCATCCCCCGCAGCGGTCCTGGAGGGGACAGGGGGGCGGGCGCCAGTTCGGGGAGCGCTCGAGCACCTCGTCCACCTCGGCCCGCACCCACCGGCCCCCGTCCCGCACAGGCCTCACCCGCACCCGGTCCCCCGGCGCGGTGCGGGGCACGAAGGCGACCCGTCCGTCGGCGAGGCGGCCGACGCCGTCACCCCCGGCGGCGATCCCGTCGATGGTGACCTGCCACCCGTCTCCGTACGCCTCCCTGCTGCCGCCGTCCCCCGGGCGACGGGTCACGACGCCCCCGACCAGGGCCACCCCGAGGCGCGCCGGGCGGGGAGGGCGGTCACGGACGCCCCTCCGCGGTCGATCCGGGCCGGCGCCCGCTCCCTCCGGTGCGATTCCTCGAGGAGGACGGCCGCCACGACCGCCGCCTCGAGGTCGGCGCCCCCTTCGGCACCCGGGGCCAGGAGGGCCGACCGCTCCTCGAGGAAGTGGATCGAGATCTCACCGTCTCGGAACGCGGGGTCGCTCATGATCCTCCGGTGGAGGGGGGCGGAGGTGTCGACCCCCCGGATCACCAGTTCGTCGAGGGCGCGCGCCATCCGCTCGATCGCG
>CAYORZ010000229.1:0-3849 GCA_964406485.1 uncultured Gemmatimonadaceae bacterium
CGACCTCAAGCGAGCCGACTTCGACGTCGTGGCCGTCATCGGCGACGGCGCCATGGGATGCGGACTCGCCTACGAGGCGCTGAACAACGCCGGCCACACCGACCACGACTTCACCGTCGTCCTCAACGACAACGACATGTCGATCGCCCCGGCCGTGGGCGCGCTGAACAAGTACCTGACCTCGATGGTCACCAACCCGGCCTACAACCGGGTGCGGGAGGTGGTCAAGGAAGTGCTGCAGCGCGCGCCCCGTACCCTCGGGCAGCTGATGGAAGAAGTCGCCGTGAAGGTCGAGGGCGGCTTCACGCACCTCCTCACGCCGGGGATGTTCTTCGAGGCGCTCGGATTCCGCTACGTGGGACCGGTCGACGGGCACGACCTCGACGCCCTCGTCGAGACCTTCGGGCGGGTGCGGCAGATGGGGGGTCCGATCCTCGTGCACGTGCTCACGCAGAAGGGGAAGGGGTTCCACCTCGCCGAAGACGACCCCTGGACGTGGCACGCTGCCTCGCCGTTCGACAAGATCTCGGGCGCCGCGCACCCCCGGAAGGCCGGGCGTCCGCGCTACCAGAAGGTCTTCGGCAAGGCGTTGTGCGAATACGCCGAAGAGGATCCCCGGGTGGTCGCCATCACGGCCGCGATGCCCGACGGCACCTCGACCGACCTCTTCGCCAAGTCCCACCCGGAGCGCTACTTCGATGTGGGGATCGCCGAGGGGCACGCCGTGACCTTCGCCGCGGGACTCGCGACCCAGGGAATCCGCCCGGTGGTCGCGATCTACTCGACGTTCCTGCAGCGGGGCTACGACAACATCATCCACGATGTGGCCCTCCAGGACCTCCCGGTGGTCTTCGGGATGGACCGCGCCGGCATCGCGGGGGCCGACGGCCCGACGCACAACGGCGCCTTCGACATCGCGTACATGCTCGCCGTGCCCAACATGACGGTCACGGCAGGAAAGAACGGCACCGAGACGCTCGCCCTCCTGCGCGCGGGACTCCAGCACGAAGACGGTCCCTTCTGCCTGCGCTGGCCCCGCGACACCGTCCCCGATGAAGTCCCCTCGGCGCTTACGATCGAGCCGACTCCCCACGCGAGCTGGGAAGTCCTGCGTGAAGGGAAGGACATCTGCATCCTGGCGGTGGGGACGATGGTGCTGCCGGCCCTCGACGCAGCCCAGGAACTGAGCGCGCGCGGCATCGACGCCACCGTGGTGAACTGCCGCTACCTGAAGCCCTACGACCGCGAGGTCTTCGAGGCGGTGGTGGCCTCGCACGATCGGATCCTGACCGTCGAGGAGGGGACGGTGGTCAACGGCTTCGGTGCCTTGATGGCGCGCGAGATCATGGACTTCCGCCCGGGCGCACCACTCTTCATCGAGACGCTGGGACTCCCGGACGACTTCGTCGAGCACGGCGGACGCGAGGAACTGCTCGCCGACCTGCGCCTCGACGCTGCCGGGATCGCCCTCTGCGCGCGGGAACTGATGCACCGGGAAGGGAAGGGGCCGGCCGCGGTCCGTCCCGACGGTACCACCGCCGAGGGAGGGCGCACCACGCTGGAGTCGGCGTGACCGTCGTCCCCCCGGAGTCCTCCGCCACGGTCCACGGCGAGAGTCTGCTGGGCACGATCCGCCACCTCTGCATCGTGGTGCGCAGCGACGTCCCCGAGCTGGGGAGCGTCCTCGACGACCTCATCCGCACCGCCACGGCGCGCGGACTGACCGTCGCGGTCGAGGGGCATGCGCATCCGCACGCCCCCCCGGGCACGGAGATCTTCGAGGCCGGTGAAGGTCCCCCCCCGGACCTGGTCGTCGCACTCGGCGGCGACGGGACCCTGCTCCGCGCGGGTCACGGCCTCTTCGGCACGGGAACCCCCCTTCTCGGGATCAATCTGGGCAACCTCGGCTTTCTCACGGCCGCCAGTGGCTCGGAGGTCGCTTCGTCGCTCGAACGGGTGCTCGACGGGGACTGCATCCTGGAGCCCCGCTTCACCCTGCGCACGACCGTGCTCGATGCCGACGGACAGTCGGTCGAGACCTTCAACGCCCTGAACGACATGGTGATCCACAAGGCCGGGGCAGCGCGGGTGGCCCGGCTGCAGGTGCGCGTGGGACCGTCGGGGCGGGAGCAGCTGGTAGGCAGCTTCTCGGGCGACGGAGTGATCCTCTCCACGCCGACCGGCTCCACCGCGTACAACCTCTCGGCGGGGGGGCCGATCGTGGTCCCCAGCATGGAGTGCTTCACGGTGACCCCGATCTGCCCCTTCACCCTCGCCGTGCGGCCCCTGGTGGTGCCCTCGACCGAGGCGGTGGTGGTGCGGGGACTCGATCGGGACCCCGAGCTCGTGCTCACGGTCGACGGACGCGACGGCCGCCGCCTCCAGGAAGGGGAGTGGGTGCGGATCGCGCGCGGCGACGCCCCCCTCCTCCTGATCCGTTTCCCGGAGAACAGCTTCTTCGGCACCCTCCGGCGCAAGCTCAAGTGGGCGGCCCGCCCCTCGGCCGACGACGGGATCGACGGCGACGACGAGGCCCACTGAGCCGCGGGCGCAGCGCGCGCCGTCACAACCCATCCAGCCATTGAACCCCCCCGCCGCGCGGCGGTACTTTCGGCCATGCTGATCGAGCTGCGCATTCGCGACTACGCCGTGATCGACGAGCTCACTCTCGAGCTCGGCCCCGGTCTCAACGCCCTCACCGGCGAGACGGGTGCGGGGAAGTCGATCATCGTGGGCGCGCTCTCACTCCTTCTCGGCGAGCGGGCCGCCTCCGACGACGTCCGCGTGGGCGCCGATCGGGCCGTCATCGAGGGCGTCTTCGACATCGAGGGGCGGCGTGCCGTGATCGAGCGCCTCGACGCCCTGGGGCTCGAAGCCGACGACGGACTCCTCATCCTGCGCCGCGAGGTGCAGGCCGAGGGCCGCAACCGGGCGTGGGTGAACGGATCGCCTGCCACCGCCACGGTGGTCGGCCGCCTGGGCTCGGCGCTCGTCGACCTCCACGGCCAGCACGAGCATCAGACGCTGCTCGACCGGGCGGCCCAGCGCGAGATCCTCGACGCGTCGGCCGACGCCGACGCCCTGGCCGCCGAGGTAGCCCAGGCGCACGACCAGTGGGCGGCCGCTGGCGCGGCGCTGACCGAACGCGAGGAGCAGGCGCGGGAACTCGCATCACGGGAAGACTTTCTGCGGTTCCAGCTCAAGGAGATTGTCGACGCCGGCATCACCCCGGGAGAAGACGAGGAACTCGACGTGCGCGCGCGCCGACTCGAGCACGCCCGCGAGCTCGCCGAGGGGGCCCACGCCCTTCACGATGCGCTGTACGGGGGTGACGATGCGCTCTCCGACCACCTCACGCGCGCGCGGGCCCTCGCCCAGCGGCTCGGCCGCATCGACCCCGCCTTTGCCGAGATCGAATCGGCGCTCGAGTCCGCCTACCACGCCGTGGTCGAGGCGGGCCGCTCGGCCGCGGCCTGGGGCGACGGCGCCGAACACGACCCGGGTGAGCTGGAGCGCGTACAGCGTCGGCAGCATCTCTTCTTCCGGCTGAAGCAGAAGTACGGCCCCACCCTCGACGACGTCCTGGCCACCGAGGAACGGCTCGCCGCCGAAGTGACCGCCCTCGACGCCGCCGACCGCGACCTGGGGGCCCTCCGGGAGGCCGTGGCCGCTGCACGACGCCGCTACGACGAGGTGGCTGCCCGCCTCACCGAGGTGCGCCGCGACGCCGGAAACGCCCTCGCCCGCGAGGTCGAGCGGGTGCTCCCTGATCTGGGGATGCCCGGAGCGGTGATGGAGATCGCCCTCCTGCCGCGAGACGAGCCGGGGCGGGGGGGAATGGAAGAGGTG
>CAYORZ010000230.1:0-3841 GCA_964406485.1 uncultured Gemmatimonadaceae bacterium
ACCCGCGAGATCCGGGTCGGGGCCGGCGGGATCATGCTCCCGAACCACTCCCCCTACATCATCGCCGAGCAGTTCGGCACCCTCGAGGCGCTCTTTCCCGGCCGGATCGACCTCGGCCTGGGCCGCGCTCCGGGGACCGACCCCGCCACCGCCCGGGCGCTCCGCCGCGACCTCGCCTCCGGCCCCGAGCGCTTCCCGCACGACGTCGTCGAACTCCAGTACTGGTTCGGTGAGCCGGAGCCGGGGCAGCAGGTGGTGGCGGTGCCCGGCGCCGGGCAGAACGTGCCCATCTGGCTTCTGGGGAGCAGCACCTTCAGCGCCCGGCTCGCGGCCCGCCTCGGCCTTCCCTTCGCCTTCGCCTCGCACTTCGCCCCCGACCACCTCGAGCAGGCGATCGCGGTGTACCGCGACCGCTTCGAGCCGAGCGAAGCGTGGCCCGAGCCGCGACTCATGCTGACCGTCAACGTGATCGCGGCCGAAAGCGACGAGCGGGCCCGACGGCTCTTCACCAGCATGCAGCAGCAGTTCGTGCGGCTGATCCGCCGCGCCCCCGGACCGATCCTCCCCCCGGTCGAGCGGATCGACTGGACGCCGGGGGAGCAGCGCCACGTCGAACACACCCTCCGTCACTCCTTCGTCGGCAGCGCCGACACGGTCGAGGCAGGGCTGCGCGCCTTCCTTGACCGCCACCGCCCCGACGAACTCATGATCAGCGGCCACTTCCACGACCCCGCCGACCGACTCGAGGCGATCCGCATCACGGTGGCGGTGCGGGAACGACTGGACGTCGCGGCGGCCGGGTGAGAGGAACCTCCGCCGCGTCCCCGGGGCGGCGCGCACCCCTCACCCGCGGGCGGCGCGGGGGCGGAAGACGAGGAAGTGCGCGATGAGGAGAAGGGTGACCGCCGCGCCCATGCCGAGGAAGGTGGACGGGAAGGAGCCGATCCCGCCGCCGGCGAGTTGCGTCGCGAGTCCGACCGCCCCGCCCCCGGCCACTGCCGTGAGCACGGCCCGCCCGTCGAGATCGACCCAGAAGAGAGCGATGTAGACCGGCAGGAAGAAGGCGGTCGTCAGGAGGACCGCCCGCAAGCTGTAGAGATCGTAGATCGTGCTGGGCGGATCCATGGCGACCGCGGTCGCGCTGACACCGAGGATCACGGTGGCGATCCGCGAGACCTGCATGAGCTTCTCTTCGCTCGCCTCCGGACGCATCCAGCTGTAGATGTCGCGCGCCACCGTCATTCCCGTCGCGTGGAGACGGGTATCGGTAGTGGAGAGGATCGCGCTCATCAGGGCGAGGATCAGCACCACACCGATGCCCGTCGGCACGTACTCGATGAGGAGGGTGGGGAGCGCAGCGTCCGACGACGCCACCGGGATCCCGGCCTGCATCAGCGCCACCGTCGTCGCCCCTCCGAGGATGATCAGTCCCGAGTAGAGGATCGAGAGGACGGCTCCCGCCCCCGCCACATGGATCTTGGCCGTGCGCACGTCCCTGCAGGCCGCGATGCGGATCAGCATGTCCTGCTCGGTCAGGATCGTCCCGAAGAAGGCGAGGAAGGTCGCCGCCATTCCCGCGAGCGTATACGCGCCCCCTGCGGTCGCGCTCACCCGTGAGGCATCGATGGCGGCCAGGCGCTCGTTGACGGCCGTGAGCCCTCCCAGGTCGCCGACCATGAAGACGAGGGCGACGAGGATCGCCGCTACCATCACCACCCCCTGGAGGAGGTCGGTCCAGACCACACTCACGAGGCCGCCCATCACGGTGTAGACGATGAAGACGACGCCGATCGTCCAGACCATGTAGTGGTAGGGGACCCCCGTGATGGCCGTCACCAGGAGCCCGGCGCCCACGAGCTGCATGACGAGGTAGAGCCACCCGCTGATCAGGAGAATCGATCCCGCCAGCGGGCGCGAGATCTGGTACCCGGTGAGGCGTGCGACGAGGTCGGGAAAGGTGAGCACATTGAGGGGCCGCACGAAGCCGACGACGAAGTAGAGCGCGGCGAGCCCCAGCATCAGCCCCAGCACCGTGTGCCCGATGATGGCGTACCCCTCGAGGTAGACGGCCCCGACGAAGCCGATCACGCTCACGGCGCTCACGAAGTTGGCGATGAGCGACCAGGTGGCCAGCACGGGCCCCACCTCCTGCCCCATCACCCAGAAATCCATCACGTCTTTCGTCCGGCGCTGGGCCCAGACCCCCAGCGCGAGGACGATCAGGAGGTAGACGACGAAGGTGGCGAGGTAGAAGGGATTGACGTCGCTCATCGCCGGGGACCCTCATCGGGCTCGCGGGCGATCGTCGGATCGTCGCGCACCACCGGGGGAGGGATCTCGGCGAAGGGACGCCCGAGGAGCACGTGGGCGATGAGGTAGTGGATCGCCCCGACCCAGCCGGCCAGGATGGTGGCGACGAACACCAGGAACATCGGAGTGGGCAGTCCAAAGGTCGTCATCGGACACCATTTCCGGGCATTGAGGTGAGATTCCTTCAAGGCTAATCGATCGCACCCGGTCTGACGAGATCCCGTGACGCGGGTGAGGTCGTCCTTGCCCGCGACCCGCCGAGGCTGAAGGTTTGGAGTCCACCCCCGCACCCCACACTCCCCGGAGGACAACGCATGTACCGTCTGATCACGGCTGGTTCAGTTGCCCTTCTTCTCGTCGCGGCCGGCTGCAGCCCCGATGAACCGGCGACCACCACTGTCGTCGCCGAACGGCCCGACGGAGTCTCGCCCCTCTTCGAGCCCCTCCCCGACGTGGCGGAGGCCCCCGAAGACAACCCCACCACGGCCGAACGGGTCGACCTCGGCCACAAGCTCTTCTTCGAGCCCCGGCTTTCGCGGAGCGGGATCATCTCGTGCAACACCTGCCACGTGGTCGGTGCCGCGGGGATCGACGGCCGCAGCGTGGCCATCGGCGAGGGGGCCCGCGAAGGGCCGCGCAACAGCCCGACCGTCTTCAACGCCGCCTTCCTGGGGGCCCAGTTCTGGGACGGACGGGCGCCCACACTCGAGGAACAGGCGAAGGGGCCGATCCAGGCCCACGTCGAGATGGACCTGACGCCCGAAGAGGCGGTCCAGCGGCTCGAGGAGTCGGGCTACCGCCCCTACTTCGAGGAAGCCTTCCCCGACGAGCCCGACCCGCTCACCTTCGACAACGTGGCCAAGGCGATCGCGGCCTTCGAGCGCACGCTCATCACGCCGGGCGCCCCCTTCGACCGGTTCCTCGCCGGCGAGGAAGACGCCCTGACCGACCTCCAGAAGAAGGGACTCGCGATCTTCCAGGAGCGCGGGTGCGTCGGCTGCCACAACGGCGTGCTCCTCGGGGGGCACGGCTTCGCCGGCTTCTCGCATGTGAAGGGATCCGACGACCTGGGGCTCGCCGAGGTGACCGGTGACAGCGCCGACCGCTACATGTTCCGGATCGCACCCCTGCGCAACGTGGCCCTGACCGCCCCCTACTTCCACGACGGCTCGGCCGCGACGCTGCACGAGGCGGTCGAGATCATGGGTCAGAGCCAGCTCAACCAGACCTTCACCCCCGAGGAAGTCGACGCCCTCGTGGCCTTCCTCGAGTCGCTGACCGGGGAGTTCCCGATGATCGTCCACCCCGTCCTGCCGCGGGTGTTGGGAAGGTAGACCCGGGAAGGTAGACCCGGATCAACGGATCATGGCGGCCGCCCGCAGGAGGGCGCGCGCCTTGTTGAGCGTCTCGTCATGCTCGGCGGCCGGCACCGAATCCGCGACCACTCCCGCGCCCGCCTGGACGTGGGCGCGCCCTTCGGCGACCACCACGGTGCGGATCGCGATGGCGGTGTCCATCGCCTTCCCCCCCC
>CAYORZ010000231.1:0-3826 GCA_964406485.1 uncultured Gemmatimonadaceae bacterium
GAGTCGTGAAGACGCAGCGTCATGGTGACGGGGGTCGAGTCAGGAGAAGAGGCGGATCTCCTGGATGCACCAGTCGTCGTCGATCCGCTCGAGCGAAACGAAGATAACGAAGCTTCGGGCTTCGGGGGTGCCGGCGGCCCGCGCGGTCCAGAGAAATTCGAGGAGGGCCCGCGGGGGTTCGCCTCCGAGGGACTCCGCCCGGCGGATCTCGATGTCGCCGTCGGTCCACGGTTCGAGGAAGCGGGCGAGGGCCGCGCGTGCCTGCCGCCGTCCGACGCCCCGGTGGTCGGTGCCG
The DNA here is from genome assembly GCA_964406485.1 of uncultured Gemmatimonadaceae bacterium. Taxonomy (GTDB): domain Bacteria; phylum Gemmatimonadota; class Gemmatimonadetes; order Longimicrobiales; family Gaopeijiaceae; genus Gaopeijia. The sequence goes on from CAYORZ010000231.1 coordinate 296, forward strand.
TCGAGACTCAGATCGATCCCCGCGGCGGGGAGAAGGCGACCGAGGGCCTCGACGTCACGGGCCATCCACCCCGCGGCCAGGGTGTCGGCCACCACCAGGACGTCGTCCGTCTGCGCGGAGGCCGGGGCCGCGACCCCCCCCACGCCGACCACGACGATCAGGGCAGCGAGGCGTCGGCCCTACCGGAGCGCGCGGCGCCTCACCGGGGTTCCCCGGCCAGGGCCGCCCGCATCGAGGAGCGGACCGCGCTCAGCGCCGCCCGGCGATCTGCGGCCTCGGTGATGGCGCGACCCACCACCAGGTGGTCGGCGCCCGCCCGGACGGCCGCCTCCGGGGTGGCGACCCGGGCCTGGTCGTGGGTGCTTCCCCCCGCGAGGCGGATGCCGGGGGTGACGAGGAGCGCTTCGGACCCGAGCGCTGCCCGCAGTCGGGGCACCTCGTGCACCGACGAGACGATGCCGTCGATCCCTGCCCCCCGGGCCAGGCGCGCCAGCCGTTCGACCTCGGCCCCCACGTCGTCGACCCTCCGGCCCAGGACGGTCGCGAGGTCGCCGGCCGAGAAGGAGGTGAGCACCGTGACGGCAAGCAGCCGGGTCCGCCCCCCGGCGGCCGCCTCGGTGGCGGCGGCGAGCATCGCCTCTCCCCCGGTCGCGTGAACCGTGAGGAGGTCGACGTCGAGGGCGCAGGCGGCACGCACCGCTCCGGCCACCGTGTTGGGAATGTCGAGAAGCTTCAGGTCGAGGAAGACGCCGTGGCCCCGCTCCTTCAGTCGATGCACGACCTCGGGGCCGACGCGGGTGAAGAGTTCGAGTCCGACCTTGTAGAGATCGACGTCGTGGCCGAGTTCATCGACGAGGCGGAGCGCCGCGTCGAGGTCGGGGTGATCGAGGGGAACGATGAGAGCGGCCACGGGCGCGGAGGTCAGACCGGTTCGGAGGAAGGGGCCGGGGAAGGGTTGGACCCCGTCCGGGGAGAGGAGGGTCCGTCCGCCCGGTCGGGAAGCCGGCGGACCGGCCGGCGCGCGAGGCCCCGGGCGATGCGCTCGGCCGCCCGGGGGGCGGCGAAGGAGGCCGTCCCCACCTGGACGAGACGGGCGCCGGCGTGGAGGTATTCCCGGGCGTGGTCGACCGTCACGATGCCGCCCACTCCGATCACCGGGACATCGACGGCCTGCGACACCACCCGGACCGCCTGCACCCCCACCGGACGGAGGGCGGGGCCGCTCACCCCCCCCTGCCCCGCCCCGATCCGGGGGCGTCCGTCGACGGGGTCGAGAATCGCCCCGGGGAGGGTGTTGATCACGGTGATCCCGTCGGCGCCCGCCTCGACCGCGGCCCGGGCGGTGTCGGGGAGGTCGGGGTCGTGGGGAGCGAGCTTCGCGATCAGGGGTCGGTCGGTCTCGGCGCGGCAGCGCGAGACGACGTGCACCAGCGCCTCGCGGTCGAGCGAGAAGGGGCGTCCTCCCAGCCGCGCGTCGTTCGGGCAGGAGAGGTTGATCTCGAACGCCACGAAGCCCTCCGCCGCGGCGAGGCCGCCCACGAGGCGCACGTACTCGTCGACCGTGTGCCCCGCCACGCTGACGATCACCCGCGCCTGTCGCAGATGGCGCGCCAGCCAGGGGAGGTGTTCGCTGCGGACCCGCTCCAGCCCGGGGTTCGCCAGCCCGATGGAGTTGAGCATTCCGGCCCCGAACTCCGCGACCCGGGGGGCCGCGTTGCCCGGGCGCGGCTCGAGGGTGATCGACTTCGTCACCACTCCGCCCAGGCGCTCGAGATCGATGACGCCCGCCACTTCCCGGCCGAAGCCGCAGGTGCCCGCAGCGAGGAGGACCGGGTTCTGGAACGTCGTCCCGAAGAGCTGCACCGTCGTCATCACATCGGATCCGGGGGAAGGGGGATGCTGTCGATCCCGCGCAGGAAGAGGTCGCGGCGGAGCACTTCCACCTCGGTCCGGGCGAGGAGGTCGTGCACGACCCGTTCGAGCTCGGCTTCCAGCGCCGACAGCGTCCGTGGCGGGAAGGGCGCGCCCCGCGCCCGCGCAACGTAGGGATCTTCGGCCCGTGCCTCCAGCCCGCCCCGGAGGGCCGTGTCGCTGTGGGGGTCGGGGGTCGTCGCGAGGGCGGCCAGGATCGCCTTGCCGGCCCAGGGATTCCGGGGGGCCTCGCTGGCGAACCGCAGGAAGAGGCCCCGCGCAAGCCGGTCCGCGCCCAGCCGGTCCCGCGCCATCTCGGCGGCCGCGAACCAGGCGAGGGGGTCGTCGGTGCGTCCCCACTCGGCGAGGAGCTCGACCCGCCGGATGTCGGCCACCACCTCGACCGCGGCCGGGTGGCCCGCCGCGGGGAGGAGTATCTCGCGGACCCGGTCGAGGGCGCCGACCTCCTCGATGCGGGCGAGCCGAAGCCGGGCCAGGAGGAGGCGGGCCTCGGTCGCCCCGGGCGTGCTCCCTCGCGCCGTCCACCCGGCCTCGGACTCCGCGGCCACGGTGTCGCCCGCGGCGGTGAGGAGGGCGATGCGCTGCAGGAGGAGGGGATCGCGGGCGCCCTGGGACCACTCCCCCTCCCGCACCGGCGCCAGGAGGGCTGCGGCCGCCCCCGCCCCCCACGTACGGGAGGCCCGCCGCACCAGCGTTCCGATCGAGTCGGCAAAGATCGCGGCCCGGGGCTCGCGCACGAGGCGCTCGACGGCCTGCCTCCCCCCCTCGAGATCGCGGACCTGGATGGCCGTCTCGAGTCGCTCGAAGGCGACGTCGACCCGCAGTCCCGGGTCGAGCTGCTCGGCCTCCATCAGGTCGAAGGCCGCCTCGGGAATCCGCCCCCGGGCCCGGAGCAGCCGCGCGCGCTCGAGCCGCACCTCGCCGACCCGCCCCTCGAGCCGGGGGTCGACCGCCGCGCTGTCCAGGAGGGGGAGGGCGTGCGCGTGGTCCCCCACCCGGGTGAGGGCGACGCCGAGCCGGAAGCGGGCGCGGCTCCTCAGGTCTGGATCGGTCGTGCGCGCGAGGGCCTCCTCGAAGGCGGCGACGGCCTGGGCGTCGGCGCCCCGGCCGAGGTAGGCGCGCCCGAGCAGGTAGAGGGCGTCGTCGGCCCAGCCGCCGTCGGGGTCCTTCCGGAAGGTCGCCGAGGCCTTCCGGATCGCATCGTCGTATGCGGCGACCGCTTCGGCGGAGCGGCCCTCGATGCGCGCCTGCTCCGCGAGATCGAAGCTGCGGCGCGCATTGTAGAGGCTGTTCAGGTAGACGCACCCGCCGGCCAGGAGAACCCCGACGAGGAGGGGCGCGACCCGCACGCTCCTCATGGCGGGTCCGACCGGGCCCCTCCCCCGGGCGGATAGCGGCGGAAGAACTCCAGGATCGAGGCCGCCAGCGCGCGGGCGGCGGATTCGTGGAAGGCGGGGTCGGCGAGGAGCGCTTCCTCGTCGGGGTTCGTGATGAACCCCAGCTCCACCAGCACGCTCGGCATGAGGGCATTGGTGATCACGGCGAGGGGCGCCTGCTTGACGCCCCGCCCCGCGCACCTCTGCCCAAAGAGGTGCTTAC
>CAYORZ010000232.1:0-3811 GCA_964406485.1 uncultured Gemmatimonadaceae bacterium
CCGCACCCCCGCGGTGATGAAGTAGCGATCGCTGAAGTTGAGGAGAGCCTGCCCGAAGAAGCCCGCGTTGACTTCGCGGATCCGCGTCTCCCACGAGAGGCGGTTGGCCCCCGAGTCGACGTCCGGGTCACCCGGTCCGGCAAAGTCGGTACCCTCGGCCTGCACCACCCGCGTGTCGTTGGTGACGCTCTGACCTCCGACCGAGAACTGGACGGAGTTGCCACTCCCGAGGGGAACCCGGTAGTTGGCGACCACGTCGGCGGTGAGGGTGCCGTAGTTGCGGCTGTCGGTATAGAGCTTCCCGGTGGGGAGCAGCACGTATCCGTAGGGCCGCAGCTGCCGGTTGTCCTGCATGGCGTGGTCGTAGCCGACCGTGAGCCGCGAGTCGAAGTTGCCGCCGGGGGCGTAACTCAGGGTGGAGCCGATCACGAAGCGGTCGATGCGCGTCGTGATGTCCTGCGACTCGTACACCTCGCGGATGGCCTCGACGTCGGGGTTCTGGATGTAGTTGCGCTCCCGGCGGAAGGCGTTGAGGGGGAGCCCCTGGGCGTTGTTGCCGGCGGGGGTGTTCTGGATCTCGGTCCGGTTATAGGCGGAGTTGACCTGCACCACCAGCGACCCGATCGGGGTGAAGGTGAAGTTGCCCCGCACTCCTCTCTTGTTCTCGTGATCCAGGGGGAGGACGCCCTCGTTGAAGTCCATCTGCCCCGAGATGAAGTACTGGAGCGTCTCGGCGCCCCCGGCCACGCTCAACGAGTACCGCTGGCGGTGGGCGGTGCGGAGGTACGGATCCATGTTGAGGTACTTGTACGAATACGATCCGCGGGGGCCCTCGACGAGAGGATCATCCGGGGGACGCACGTCGACGTCGGGGGCGAAGGGCATGAGCTTGTTCACCCCCTGATCGACCTGGAGCGTCCACCGCGGGGCACCCGCCGCCCCTCTCCGGGTGAAGATCTGGATCACCCCGGCGGCCGCCTCGGTGCCGTAGAGGGTGGAGGCGGCCGATCCCTTGAGGACCTCGATGCGCTCGATGTCGGCCGGGTTGATGTCGTTGAGGGGAGAGGCGGTCACATTGCCGCCCCGCCCGGCCCCTTCGGTGGGCGAGATGTTGCGGGCGTAGGGATCGCTCCGCACCCGCACGCCGTCGACATAGATGATGGGCTGGTTGGACTGCGAGACGGAGACGGCGCCGCGCAGCCGGATCTGCGATCCCGCCCCCGAGGAGCCGTTGCCTGCAGAGACGGTGAGGCCGGGTGCCTTCGCCTGGAGGAGCTGGTCGAGGTTGGGGGCGGGTGCGGCGACATCGGCGACATCGATCTGGGTGATCGAGTTGCCGACCTCGCGTCGGCGCGCGGCTCCGGCCGTGCCGGTCACGACGATCTCGTCCAGTCCGAGCGCCTGCTCGCCGAGGACGAAGTCGAGTTGGGTCACCTGATCGGCGGTGATGGTCACCTCGTGCGTCACCTGATCGTAGCCGATGCGGATGGCGCGGACCTCGTAGGTGCCCGGCACGAGGTTGCGGATCGTGTAGCGCCCGGTGGCGGTCGTGAGGCCGCCGAGCTGGGTACCGACGATGTACACCTGCACTTCGGAGAGGGGGGCCGCAGATCGCGACGTCACCACCCCCGTGAGGGTGCCGGTCTGACCGGCGAGGGGGAGCGCGATCGCCAGGGCGGCGAGCGTGGGCAGCCCGATGCGTTGGAGCAGGGCAGGCCCGGTCACGGACCAGGAATACGACATGAAGCGTGCTCCGCGTTGGAGGTAAGCCTCGAACGCCACGGAGTCGCGGAGTGCCGATCACGGAGGAGGGTGCCGGGTGGACAGGTCAGCTTTGTCAACGTCGGGCCAGCCCCCCCTGGGTGGTCTGGCACTGTGCGAGCGATGTCCGTGCCGCTCTTGTCCGCGGGAGAGTCCCCGACGGGTGCGGGACACAATTGAGGTGGGGCCCCGCCGCCGTCAAGTAGACGGCACAAGTGTAAGGAAAATTGCGGCAAGATGCCCCGTGTCGCCGCCTTGCGTGGCTGCGGGTCAGGGGGGGAGATCACCCCTGGCGGTACCAGATCGAGGTGGTCCGGTCGCGGTAGATCGTTTCTACCCGTCCGGTGGCCAGCACGACGACCCGGTACTCCCGTGACACCGGCGTGCGCCACCACTCGTCGTCGATGCGCCACGCCTCACGAACGGCTTCGACGCGCACCCACCTCCGGTCGGACCAGAGAGCCAGCGGATGGTGATGCGGGTCGGCGCGCACGCGGATGGGTTGTGGGGTGGCGAGCGGGCGGAGCCGGGACCCGGAGCCCCGGGGTGCGGGATGCCCGCCAGGGGAGGGCGCCGCCGGGGTGCGGGAGTGACGTCGGCGAGAGGGGCGCATGCGATCAGGGGTCGAAGTTGAGAAGGGCGTGTCTGCTCTCGGGAATCCGCGACCAGGGGTCGAGTTCGACCACCCGGTAGAGGGGGGAGTGCCCCAGCTTCAGCTTGAGTTCGCGCACGGCGGTTCGCAGGGCCCCCGGGATCGCGCCGCTGCTCAGGGTGAGCCCGTCTGCGGAGCGCCCGTCGGCGTCGGCGCGACCGAAGAGATCACTCTGGGTGGCGGGGGGACCGAAGTGGGTGAACTCGAGGGCGAGCGAGGCCACCGCGCGGGTCGGGGGGGAGAGCGCCATCCGGCTCCGGAGCAGGTAGGCCAGCCGATCGAGGGCGCTGCTCGGCTCCCTGAGGACGGCTTCCGTCGTCCACGATCCGCCCCCCTCCAGAAAGGCCTCGAGGCGGGCGGTCCGGATGCTGCGCCCGCGGCGGGCCGGGCGGGAGAGGGCGCGTTCGAGCAGCCGGTCGAGGGCCCGGTGGAGCTGGTCGATCTGGGCCAGGGGGGCCGGGAAATCGAGGGAGGCCCGAATCGGGCGCGGTCGGTGCCGGGCCCGCACTGCGTCGACGCGGCGGCCCGAGGCCCAGGCGAGTGCATCCCGCCCGTCCTGGCCGAACTGGGCCACGAGAGCGGGCTCGGGGAGGCGCACGAGGTCCCCCAGGGTGGAGACGCCGAGGCGCTCCAGCCGGCGCACCATCTCGTCTTCGACGGGGAGGGAGGCCACCGGGCAGCCGGCCAGGAAGTCGTCGAGGTCGTCGTCGGCCACCAGGGTCGGCCGGCCCGGATGGGCCCGCACGGCCGCGACCCAGGCCCCGAAGGTGCCCGGTGCGAGGCCTGCCCGGATGGCGGCCACCAACGGGCGCGGGAAAACCTCGAAGAGGGTGTGCAGCACCTTCTCCACCTGGTGGGGCGGGGGGCCGTAGAGCCTCTCCAATCCGTCCATGCCCAGAAACACCCGCCCCCGCTCGGCCGCGGGCTCGACCACCGGGGTGACGCCGGAGAGGGTCTCCAGCATCGCCTCGACGGCGGCGTCGTAGTGGGCGGGGTCGGGCTCGAGCAGGGTCAGGGAGGGGCAGAGCGAGACGGCCTGCGACACGAGCTGCCCCGGGCGCACCCCCGCCTCGTGGGCGCGCTCCGACACCTGCCACACCGTCCGCCGCACGCCGTCATCCGGGGAGAGGAGCACCACCGAAGTCCGATCGAGTTCGGGCGAGCGGACGAGCTCGAGTCGCAACTCGAAGGTGGGGAGCCAGAGGCAGAGGGCGGTGCGGCCGCCCCGCACCTGTGCGGCCGTGCGGTCGCGGAGGGCGGGGGACTCCGGGGCGGGGGGGCGAGCCGCGGTTAGGGGCCCCCCCCCCGGGCCCCCCGGGGGCTGGCGTGGGGGGCCCCCTGGCCCCAGGCCCCCGGGGGGGCGACCGCCGGCTCGGCGTAGGTGAGCCCCGGCAGCTC
>CAYORZ010000233.1:0-3810 GCA_964406485.1 uncultured Gemmatimonadaceae bacterium
CCGGAAGCTCCCCCCCTCGACCTCGACCGTGGCGGTGAGGGCGCGCGACTCCGGACGGGTCACGATGTGGATCACCCCGCCGAGGGCGCCCGCCCCGTGGACCGCGGAGCCCGCACCTCGCAGCACCTCGATCCGCTCCACCGCCGCCAGCGGAACGGCCAGGTCGAGGTGGAAATGGCCCGTCTGGGCGTCGCTCACCGGCACCCCGTCGACCAGGACAAGCACCTGCTCGCTCGTCCCTCCCCGGACGGCCACGTCGGCCTGCGCTCCCGAGCGGGGCTGGAGGTCGACGCCGGTCGCCCATCCGATCGCCTCGGCCACACTCCGGACCGGGAGCGACTCCAGCATCGCCCGGTCCAGGACGGCGAGCGCGCGCGCCGGCCCCTCGCCCTGCAGGCGGGTGGCGGCCGAGACCTCGACGCCGCCGATCTCGAAGACGGTGGTGTCGGGCGGCTGGGGGGCCGGTGCTTCGGTCGGGGCCGCGCCGAGGGCGACGGTGAGGACGAGCGCGAAGGGGGCAGAGAGGCTCATCGGCGACGCCTACCGGCGAAAGTCTCCTGGCCGGAGTCCCCGGGCGTGGCGCAGCGGGTTCTCGAGCAGATGGATCGGGAGGAAGAACACGAGGATGAAGAGAAAGAGCGAAGCGATCAGCCCTCCGGCCAGCAGCCACCCGCTGCGGAGCGCGACGAAGAGGATCGACGAGATCACGGCGGTGGCCGTGGCGAAGATCGAGAGCAGGATCCGGCGGGCCTGGAGGTGCAGGAAACGCTCCTGCTGCTGGATGTCGCGGGGGTGAATCCGCATCCGGAGTTCCTCGCGCTCGGCCCGCCCCACGAGGTCGCGGATCGAGCGGAGGGTGGCCTGCGCCTCGTCGATGACGTTGCGGGCCAGTTCTGCGGGCTCGCGCCCCGTCGTTCGCAGGATGTCGGCCCGGAAGTCCACGACGACGTCGCGAATCAGTTCGAGTCCGTTGAAGTTCTCGTCGTAGCGGAAGCCGATTCCCTCGAGAAGGACCGCCGCCCGGAAGAAGTAGACGAGTTCCTGGGGAAGGATCAGCGGCCAGGTGTAGAAGGTGTCGAAGAGCTCCTGGACGAGCTCCTGCACGCGGTCCCGCCCCGTCCCCTGGGCGCGTTCGATGATCTGCATGATCTCGATCGCCGCCTCGCGGATCTCGCCGCGCGACACCTCGGGCGAGATCATCCCGAGCCGGTACATTCCGTTGATGATCCCGTCGAGGTCTTCGCGCGAGACGGCCAGCGCCACGTTGAGAATCGTCTCGCGGGTCCAGCGCGGGACCTCGACCACCATCCCCCAGTCGAGTACCACGACGGTGCCGTCGTCTTCGACGATCAGGTTTCCCGGGTGCGGGTCGGCGTGAAGGAAGCCGTCGACCATCATCATCCGGAGGTAGAGCCCGGTCACCGTCTCCATCAGCTCGCGAAACGAGAGGCGCCCGTCGGCGAAGTGGTCGTGCAGCGCGTCGACCTTCGTGCCGCGGCAGTACTCCATGACGAGCACCCGGCGGCGGGTGTGCGTGGGATGGACCTTCGGTGTGCGCACCCCTTCCAGGTCGCCGTACGTCAGCTGCACATGGCGGACGTTGGCGGCCTCACGCCGGAAGTCCATCTCCTGCCGAACCTTGTGACTGAACTCCCGGACCACCGCCGTCACCGCCCGGATGTGGTGGTTCGGAAAGAGCAGGTTGAGCCAGAACAGCACCCGGAACGAGATATCGAGGTCGAGGGCGACCATTTCCTCGACCCCGGGGCGCAGCACCTTCACGGCCACCTCCTCTCCCCCCAGCCGCGCCCGGTGCACCTGTCCGAGCGACGCGGTGGCCAGCGGCTCGCGCGAGAAGTCGTCGAAGACTTCGGTGACCGGGCGTCCGAATTCCTCCTCGATCACCCGGAGGATCGCGTCCGTGGCGTCGGGGGGCACCTGGTCCTGGAGGGTGCCGATCGCGCCGAGATACGGTTCGGGAAAGATGTCGGCGCGCGCCGAGAAGATCTGGGCGAGCTTGATGAAGGTGGGGCCGAGGTTCGCGATCGTGCGGGTGAGGCGCTCCGCCCGCTGGCGGTGGTGCTCGGGACTCCGGTGCGTCCCGCGGCCCACCACGATGAAGCGGCGGCGGTCACGGAGGAGCGCCACCAGGAAGGGAAGGAGGGCCCCCACGACCCGTATCGTTCGGCTCACCCTGCGCATGAGCCCTCCGGCATCAGAGAAGGACGGCGGAACCGAGCCCCAGAAGGAGCACGAAGCCGCAGAGGTCGGTGAGCGTCGTGACGAAGACCGACGAGGCGACGGCGGGGTCGATTCCGAGGCGGTGGAGCACGGTCGGGATGAAGGCGCCCGCGAAGCCCGCGACCACGATGTTGCCCCAGAGGGCGAGGAGCACGACCAGCGGCAGCTCCGGAGCGAGATCGAGGGTGAGGGTGGCCACCCAGGTCGCTCCGGCCGCGAAGACGCCGAGCGAGAGCCCGTTGACGAGGCCCACCAGGAGTTCCTTCGCCACGGCGTCGGACTTGCGGGCGAGCGGGCCGTCGGAGAGGGCGATGCGGCGCACCGTGACAGCGAGCGCCTGCGTCGCCGAATTGCCGCCCATCCCCGCGATGATCGGCATGATCACCGCGAGGTACCACACCTGCTCGACGGCGTGCCCGAAGACGAACACCACCGAGGCGGCGATGGTGGCGGTGAAGAGGTTCACGAAGAGCCAGGGGAGGCGGGCGCGGACCGAGTCCTGCCAGTCGCCGCGCACCTCCTCGCCTTCCGAGACGCCGGCGAGGAGCAGGATGTCTTCGGTCCGCTCCGCCTCGATCACGTCGATGACGTCGTCGAAGGTGATGCGCCCGAGCAGTTCGCCCCGCTCCCCCACCACGGGCACCGAGGCGAGGTTGTAGCGCGAGATCAGCCGTCCCACCTCTTCCTGGTCGAGTTCGGGGGGCAGCGTGGTCGGCACCTCCTCGACGAGGTCCGCGACCGGCGTGCCGGGGTCGGCGAGGATCAGTTCGTCGAGGGGGACGGTCCCCTTGAGGATCCGGTGATCGTCGACCACGAAGACCGCCTAGAAGTCGCCGACCTTCCGCCCCTGGACCCGGATCTCGTCGATGGCCTCCCGCGCCGTCATCTCGGCGCGGACGGCGACGAGCTCGGTGGTCATCAGACCCCCGGCCGTCTCCTCGCCGTACTGCAGCAGCCCGCGCAGGTCGGCCGCGTCCTCGACGGGAAGGACGGCGAGGATGCGGGCCGCCTCGTGGGGTTCGAGGTCGCCGATCAGGTCGGCGGCGTCGTCGTCGGCGAGTTCGTGGAGGAGTTCGGCTCCCTTCGCCGGCTCGAGCGCCCCGAAGAGCTCCGCGCGGGCCTCGATGTCTTCCATCTCGGCCAGCGTCTCGGAGGCGATCTCGGCGGGGAGCGCGCGGAGGAGCGCCACCCGCTGCTCCTGATCGTCGAGCGCCTCGATGAGGTCGGCGACGTCGGAGGGGTGGAGGTCGAGTTCGGTGAGGAGCGTGGCGAGCTCGCGCATGTGCCCGCCGTCCAGGAGCGGGCGGAGCCGTTCCCGGACGGACAGCATGTCGGTGGTACCGTTGCTCATGAGCCCGCCGGTGCGAGGGGTGCGTCGGGAAGCTTCGGAAGATCCCCAAGCCGTCCGCCCGGGGCAAGGCGCACGGGCACGGCCGTCGTCACCAACCATTCACACCCCGACCCAACACTTCAGCCCCTTTCGGCAGGGCTCCCCCCGGCGTACCCTGGGGCACGTGCACGGGTCGTGCGCTCGATGTGGCAACCCCAGCGCTCCAGGGTGAGAATCGT
>CAYORZ010000234.1:0-3539 GCA_964406485.1 uncultured Gemmatimonadaceae bacterium
GTCGGTGCCGGCGTCGTCACCGAGATCATCCCGTAAGTCGCGGTCCGGGAGGGGGCGCCGGGGAGACGACCCCGTCGCCCCCCCCCTCCGACCGCCGGAACCACAGAGCTTCGCCCGGGGCCCGTAGCCTCCGCCTGGAGGCGGCCCCCGCCGAAGTGGAATCGAGAGGCGTCATATGCCGCGGGACAAGGTCACGCTCGCTTGCCAGCAGTGCCAGGAGCGGAACTACACCACGACCAAGAACAAGCGCCTCCACCCCGAGCGGGTGGAGTACTCGAAGTACTGCCCGCGGTGCCGCACGCACACGGCGCACAAGGAGACGAAGTAACGGCCATGGCCATGGAGAAGCTCCGGGAGACCCGGACGTTCATCGAGGAGTCGTGGGAAGAACTCCAGAAGGTGACCTGGCCGGACTACGAGCAGCTCAAGAACGCCACCATCGTGGTCATCATCTTCTGCGTCATCGTCGCTGCGATGATCTGGGCGATGGACGGGGTGGTCCGGATGCTGATCGACATGATCATGGGAATGTTCGGGGCCTGATGTCCGATTCCAAGCGCTGGTACGCGATCCAGTCCTACTCCGGTCACGAGAACAAGGTCAAGCGCCTCATCGATCACAAGATCGCCGAGGAGCCGGAGGGAGAAGGGCGCGAGATCTTCGAGTGCCTCGTCCCGACCCAGGACGTCATGGAGGTGCGCAACGGGAAGCGGGTGCAGGTCACCCGTCGACTCTACCCGGGGTATGTGCTGGTGCACATGATCCTCAACGAACGCACGCAGCACGTGATCAACAGCGTCCAGGGGGTGATCAAGTTCGTCGGTCCCGGGGGTGAGCCCCAGCCTCTCCGCGAGGACGAGATCAACAAGATCCTGGGGATCGAGGTGCCCGGCGAGGACGACACGGAGAAGGAAGACATCCCCTTCCACATCGGCCAGGTGGTCGAGGTCATCCAGGGCCCCTTCTCCGACTTCTCGGGGACGGTGCAGGAGGTCTTCCCCGAGAAGGGCAAGGTCAAGGTCGAGGTCTCGCTCTTCGGGCGTCCGACCTCGGTCGAGCTGGACTACACGCAGTTGAAGGGATTCTGACGGAGCGGCGCGTTCCGCGTCCGACCCGGAACCACGGTTGAGGTAGACGAGACATGGCGAAGAAGGTCACGGGCTTCATCAAGCTCCACGTTCCGGGTGGTCAGGCCAACCCGGCCCCCCCCGTCGGTCCCGCCCTGGGGCAGCACGGGGTGAACATCATGGAGTTCTGCAAGCAGTTCAACGCGCGGACGCAGGAGCAGCAGGGGCTCACGATCCCGGTGGAGATCACCGTCTTCGCCGACCGGTCGTTCACCTTCATCACGAAGACGCCCCCGGCCGCCGTCCTCATCCGCAAGGCGCTGAACCTGCAGAAGGGCTCCGGCGTACCGAACACCGAGAAGGTCGCGAAGCTCTCGCAGGAGCAGCTTCGCCAGATCGCCGAGACGAAGCTCCCGGACCTCAATTCCGCCACGATCGAGTCCGCCATGCGGCAGGTTGCCGGTACGGCGCGCTCGATGGGCGTCGAGGTCGAGGACTGACCTCGGACCGGAACGGGCGGGGCGACTCCCGTCCGTCCCCAGCTCCTCACGGCGGCCCCCGCGGTCGCCCCGGAGCGATCCGCCGAACCACCGCGTGCCGAGCCGCCACCGGTGGGAGGATTGACACGAGACGGCTTGGAGAGACATGCCGAAACACGGGAAGAAGTATCGCCAGGCCAGGATCGCGATCCCGGCTGGAGAGACCTTCGAACCCTCGCAGGCACTGGAGCTGGTCAAGGACCTGGCGTTTGCCGGCTTCGACGAGACCGTCGAGGTGGCGACCCGCCTGAGCGTCGACCCCCGCAAGGCCGACCAGATCGTTCGGGGCACCGTGGTACTGCCTCACGGAACGGGAAAGTCGGTGCGGGTGCTCGTGGTGGCGCAGGGTGAGAAGGAGAAGGAGGCCCGGGAGGCCGGGGCCGACTACGTCGGTCAGGAGTTCGTGGAGAAGATCCAGGAGGGGTGGCTCGACTTCGACGTCATGGTCGTCACCCCCGACCAGATGGGGAAGGTGGGACCGCTGGGCCGGATTCTCGGTCCGCGCGGGCTCATGCCGACCCCGAAGGCCGGCACCGTCACCTTCGACGTCGGTCGGGCGGTGAGCGAGATCAAGGCCGGTAAGATCGAGTTCCGGGTCGACAAGTCCGGCAACGTCCACGCCCCCATCGGTCGGGTGTCGTTCGAGGGGAGCCAACTCCTCGACAACCTCACGGCCTTCATGGACCAGATCATCCGGGCGCGGCCCGCAGCCGCGAAGGGATCGTATATCCGGAGCGTGACGGTCTCGAGCACGATGGGTCCCGGAGTCCCCGTCGATCCCAACCTCTACCGCCGGAGCGTCTGATGAAGCGCAGCGACAAGGAAGCGTTCGTCGCGGACTTCCGCGAGCGCGCCTCGGGTGCTCTCGTGATGTATCTGACGGACTTCAGTGGTCTCGACGTGAAGTCGATGACCGCCCTCCGTCGACGTCTGCGGGAGAGCGGGGCCGACTACGTCGTGGCCAAGAACCGCCTCGTGCGCCTGGCCCTCCAGGACACCGACATGCCCGACCTCGGTCAGGCCCTCGAGGGACCCACCGGGGTGGTGTTCGGGTTCGATGACGTGGTGAGCCCCGCGAAGGCGGTCACCGACTTCGCCAGGGAGCATGGCGATCGGCCGGTCTTCAAGATCGGGGTGCTCGACAACCGTCTTCTGGACGCCGGACAGATCGACCGCCTCGCCAGGCTGCCCCCCAGGGAGCAGCTCCTGGCGGAGCTGGCCGGGGCGATGCAGGCCCCCCTCGGCGCCCTCGCAGGTGCGCTCGAGGCCAAGCTCCAGGAGACCGCTGGCCTCCTGGACGCCTACAAGGCGAAGAAGGAAGCCGGCGAGTAGTCCGGTATTCTCGGAGTTTCAAACCCTACACCGGCCGAGAGCCGGGCGAGTCAAGGAGAACGCAGGATCATGGCGACCAATCACGAAGAGCTGCTCGACACCATCGGGAACATGACGGTCCTGGAGCTGTCCGAGTTCGTGGAGGCATTCAAGGAGAAGTTCAACGTCCAGGCGATGGCCGCTCCGGTGGCCGTGGCCGGCGGCGGCGCCGCTGCCGAGGTGGCCGAGGAGAAGGACGAGTTCGACGTCGTTCTCGAGGGCATCGGCGACAAGAAGATCCAGGTCATCAAGGCGGTGCGCGAGGTCACCGGCCTCGGACTCAAGGAGGCGAAGGAGGCGGTCGACAACGCCCCGACGACCCTCAAGGAGGCGGCCACCAAGGAAGACGCCGAGGCCATCAAGGCCAAGCTGGAAGAGCAGGGCGCCACGGTCGTCCTGAAGTAGTCGTCCGGCTCCTGGTGGAAGACACCTTCCGCCGCAGAGGCCCGCGACCGGGCCTTCGCAGGATAAGGACCCGGGCGCAGAGCGCGCCCGGCCCGCGGGGGTCCCCGCCGTGGGGGGGGCGGGAATGCGCACCCCCCGGCCCGGGGGTTTGGGGCGG
>CAYORZ010000234.1:3549-3789 GCA_964406485.1 uncultured Gemmatimonadaceae bacterium
ATGACAGGTCCGGAGTCACGAGAAGTCGTGACGCCGGCCAAAGGGGGAATCCCGTTGGATAATCGGAACGACGGTCGGCCCGTGGTGAGCTTCGCGAAGCTGAAGCCCGTCATGCCCATGCCGAATCTGCTGGACGTCCAGCTTCGCTCCTTCGAGCAACTCATCGAAACCGACGTGGCCCCCGAAGACCTCTGGGACTTCGGTCTTGACCGCGTATTCGGGGAGATCTTTCCGATCTCC
>CAYORZ010000235.1:0-3785 GCA_964406485.1 uncultured Gemmatimonadaceae bacterium
CATCCAAAGCAGAACCGGAAGAGCTGGAGTGGCATGGCCGTTGCTTTCGCTGGCCGTGAACCGAATCGCCCCCAGGAGGTGACGAGATGAGCGGAGGACCCAGCAGTCTGCGTGCAGCGGGCCAGGCGCTCGGTTACTGGCAGCGCCGGGCCGAGGTGGTCACCCATAACCTCGCCAACGCCGAAACGGCGGGATTCCGTGGCCAGCGGGTCTTCAGCCAGGTGTTCGCCGACGGGGTGCCCCGCCTCGGGACCCACACTGACGCGCGTCCCGGCGCGCTCCGCCAGACCGGCGCTCCCCTCGACCTCGCCCTCCGCGGCGACGGGTGGTTCGTGGTCCGCTCCGACGAGGGCGAGTCCCTCGTGCGCACGGGGTCCTTCACCCTCGACCGCGACGGTCGGGTGGTCGACGAGCGGGGACGCGAACTCCTGGCCGACAACGGTCCCCTGATCCTCCCCGACGGTCCCGTCGAGATCGACGCGACCGGCGGAGTGCACGTGGCCGGCGTGGCCGTCGGACGCCTCCGGGTCGAACGCGCCGACGCCGCCGCCCTCCAGGTCGACCCGGCCCGCGGGGGCCGCGCCGAGCCGCAGGCGACCGGCGACGAGGTGGCTCCGGAGCGCCGCAACATCCTCCAGGGCTACCTCGAAGACAGCAACGTCCAGGCGCTCGAATCGATGGTCGAACTGACCGTCGTCCAGCGCTCCTTCGACGCCGTCCAGAACAGCGTCCGGGTGATCGACGAGATCCTCGACACCGCAGTGAACCGCATCGGCCGCGTTGGCTGACGCCGCGCCGCCCTCCCACGGAGAATTCCCATGGACCCCTCCCTTCGCACCGCCGCCAGCGGGATGATCGCCCAGCAGACGCGGGTGGAGGTCATCTCGAACAACCTCGCCAACGTCAACACGCCGGGCTTCAAGCGTTCGCGTGCCCACTTCGAGGACCTGCTCTACCAGACGGTCCAGGGGCAGACGACCCTCGGCAGCGGGGAGGCCGAGACGCTGCCCGCCGTCCAGATCGGACGCGGCACCCGTCTCGCGGCCGTCCAGCGGGTCGACCTCCAGGGGTCGCTCGAGGTCACCGGGCGCCCGCTCGACATCGGGATCGAGGGCGAGGGCTACTTCCAGGTCCGTCGCGCCGACGGGCAGCTCGCCTACACGCGCGACGGGAGCTTCTCCGTTTCCGACCAGGGGCAGATCGTGACGGCCAGCGGATACGGGCTCGTTCCCGACATCGTGATCCCCGAGGGGGCGACCGAGATCGGGATCTCGCGCACCGGCATCGTCACCGCCCTCGTCTCGGGGTCGGCCGATCCGGTGGAACTGGGCCGGATCGAACTCGCCCGCTTCCCCAACTCCCCCGGACTCCTGGCCCTCGGCGAGAACCTCTTCGCCCAGACGGCCGCCTCCGGAGACCCGATTCCGGGCGTGCCGCAGGAAGACGGTGTGGGGCGCCTCGTCCAGGGCGCCCTCGAGGGGAGCAACGTCGAGGTGGTCCAGGAGATGGTCGAGATGATCGCCGCCCTGCGGGCCTACGAGATCAACTCCAAGGCGGTGCAGACGAGCGAGCAGATGGCCGACACCACCAACAACATGGTGCGATGATGATCCGCCTCCTTCCCGTTGTCCTGGTCGGTGGGGTGGCGATCAGCGCACTTCCCCTCCCGGCCCAGCTGCGCGCTCCGGCTCCGGCGGCGATGGTGTCGGCGGCGGAGGTGGTACCGCCCGCCCCCACCGTCGATCAGTGGGTCGTCGACGAGATCGCCCGCCGGTGGTTCGTCTCCCCGCACCGGGTCGAGATCGACTGGGGCGACACCCCCGCCCGGCTGCGCACGCGTGTGGCCGAAGGGGCCGACCTCGTCGGTGGGGCCACGGAGGGGTGGGTGCTCGCCCTCCCTCCGGTCGGTGACGACCCGGCGCGCCGCCTGCGCATCGACGTGGGACTCCGTACCGACGTTCCCCTCGCCGCCCGCGAAATCGCCCGGGGCACCGATCTGACCGAGGCCGATGTCACCTGGGTGGAGCGCGTCGTCCCCGGCCCCCCACGGGGCGCGCCGGCCGACCCCGTCGGGCAGCGTGCCCGCCGCCGCGTGGCGACCGGGGAGCCGCTCGACGGAGCCGCCGTCGCCCCGGCCCCCTTCGTCACGGCGCGCGATCCCGTCGAGGTGGTCTACCAGAAGGGGGCGGTGAGCATCGCCCTGAGGGGCACGGCCCTCGCCGACGGACTCCCCGGCGAGCCCGTTCACGTGCGTCTCGAGGATGGACGCCGGATCCAGGGCCGCGCCGTGGCCCCCGGACGGATCTCTCTCGACACCGGAGGACACCGATGATGCGGACCGTCGACCGGGTGGTCTGGTCCACCCTCTCGCTTCTCGCCGCCATGGCGGCCCCCACCCTCCTCGTCGCGCAGGCCGACCCGGGGACTCCGCCTCCGGCCGAGCTCCCCCCGCCGAGCGCCGTCCCCCCCCGTCCCGCGCCCGTCGTCCTGGGCAGCCAGGGGGGGCACGGTTGGCTGACGGACGCCCGCCTCTACCGGGTGGGTGACGTGATCACGATCCTGGTCGACGAATTCACCTCGGCGTCGGCCGACCGTTCGACGGTCGCCACCGAGGAGCGGTCGAGCGACCTCGGCGGGAGTGTACGGCTCGCCGGCAACCGCTCCGGCCTCGCGCAGGACGGGCGGCTCGGTTCGGGGGTCGGCGGAGACAGCTTCCGCCGGGGCCGCGACACACGACAGGATCGTCTGCAGTCCGAGATCACCGCCCGCGTGACGACCGTGAACCCCGACGGCTCGCTTCGTCTCGAGGGCCGCAAGCGGCTGGTCATCGACGAGCACGAGCAGGAAGTGATCGTGAGCGGGGTGATCCGCTCCAACGACGTCTCGGCAGCCAACACCATCGAGTCGTGGCGGCTGGCCGACGCCGAGATCCACTACGCCACCAACGGCGAACTCGGCAAGCCCGAGAAGAGCCTCATCATGCGCATCCTGGGATTCCTGTGGCCATGAACATGCGACCGACGGCGTCCGGAATCGTGGCGGCCCTCTTCGCCGTCCTGCTCTGCGCGCCGGCTCTCGCCGCGCAGCTGCCCACCCGCATCAAGGACCTCACGGTGCTGGAGGGCGACGTCCCGATCCAGCTCGTCGGGTACGGATTGGTGGTCGGTCTCGACGGGACCGGCGATCGGGCCCTCGGCAGCACCCAGGGGGGCGGCCCCACCGTCCGCTCGGTAGCCAACCTGCTCCGCAACTTCGGCGTCGAGGTGCCCGAACGGGTGATCCGCACCCGCAACGCCGCGGCGGTGCTGGTGACGGCCGAAGTCTCGTCCTACCTCCGGCGGGGGAACCGCTTCGAGGTCTCGGTGGCGTCACTCGGCGACGCGACCTCCCTCCGGGGCGGTCAGCTCTGGGTGACCCCCCTCGTGGGCGAACTCCAGGGGCAGCCCATCGCCACGGCCCAGGGATCGATCGTCATCAGCCAGGGCAACCTCGACGGCCGTCCGGTCGAGACCTCCGGCCTGCTCCCCCAGGGGGGGGTGGCGGTCGCCGACCTCGCCTCGCTCGGGTTGGCGAGTGTGGGACGCCTCGTCCTGAACCGCCCGGATCTCACCACGGCCCAGCGGATCGCCGAGACCATCGCCGCCGAGCTCGGAGAAGGCCGCGCGCACGTCGAGGACCCCGGGGCGGTCGCCGTCGTCCTCCCCGACGGGAGCGACGCCGCCGCAGTCCTCGCCTCGATCATCGAACTCGAGGTCACCCCCGACGTGGTGGCCCAGGTCGTGATC
>CAYORZ010000236.1:0-3774 GCA_964406485.1 uncultured Gemmatimonadaceae bacterium
GACCAGGCTGCGGGGGTGGTGGGCATCGGCGAAGCGGAGCAGTCCGCCCCGGAAGGGGGGAAAGCCCGTCCCCATGATCATCGCGAGGTCGATCGAGCCCGCGTCGGTCACGATCCCGTCGTCGAGGATCCGGGCGGCCTCGTTGACCATCGCCAGGATCAGACGCTTGCGGATCTCGTCCGGGCCGGGAGGGGGGCCCGGATCGCGGGGGATCGCCTCACCCAGATCGGCCAGGATGGTCTCGTCGACCCCGTCGTCGCGTCCCTCGGCGTCGTAGCGGTAGAAGCCGCGGCCGTTCTTGCGCCCCAGCCGATCGGTGTCGGCGAGGGCGGCGAAGGCGGCAGCCGGGGCGAGGCGGTCTCCGAACGCTTCGTGGAGGGTGGCCCCGGCGTGGCGGGCGATGTCGAGTCCCACCTCGTCCATGAGACGGAGCGGACCCATCGGCATCCCGAAATCGGTCTCCACTTCATCGATCGCGGCGATCGAGGCCCCTTCGGTCAGGAGGTGGCCGGCCTCGTTCAGGTAGGGTCCGAGAATCCGGTTGACGAGAAAGCCGGGACCATCGGCGCAGATCACGGGAACCTTGCCCAGGGCGACGGCGAGGGCGTGGGCGGTAGCGACAGTGTCGGGACTGGTCTGCGTCCCCCGCACCACCTCGACCAGCGGCATCTTGTGGACCGGGTTGAAGAAGTGGAGTCCGCAGAAGCGGTGGGGGTGCTCGAGGGCCTCGGCCATCTCGTCGACCGAGAGCGACGAGGTGTTGGTGGCCAGGACGGCTCCCTCGCCGACCACCCCTTCCACCTCGCGGAGCACCGCACGCTTGACGTCCATCCGCTCGACCACTGCCTCGACCACCAGGTCGGCGGTTCCGAAGCCGTGCCAGTCGAGTCCCCCGCGGATCAGTCCCATCCGTCGCTCGGCGTCGTGCGCGGTGAGCTTCCGGCGTGCGACCGCCTTGTCGAAGAGCGAGCGGGCGTGCTGGAGTCCCCCCGTGACCGCCTCGTCACGGATGTCTTTCATGCGCACTGCCACCTCGCGGAAGGCGGCGAGCTGCGCGATTCCCCCGCCCATGATCCCGGCGCCCACCACCCCGATCCGCTCGACCGGGGTGGGGGTGCCGTCGGGAACGGCGACGGCGGTTTTCCGGGCCGCCTCCCGGAGGTGGAAGACGTGCAGGAGGTTGGCGTGGGTGGGGGTGGCGGTGAGTTCACCGAACGCGCGGGCCTCGATCACCATGGAGTCGGCGGCCGAGCGCCGCATCCCCTTGCGGAGCACCTCGATGATCTTGAGGGGTGCCGGGTACCGCCCGTGGGTGCGCTCGACCACCCGGCGGCGGGCGATGGTCAGGACGGCTCGGCGCCCCGGGAGGGTGTCGTCGAGCAGCCGGGTGAGGAGAGAGCGATCGGGGCGCGAGGCGCCGCGGGGGAGGTCGAGCGTCTCGAGGGCGAAGGCCGCGGCACGCTCGCGGAAGATGGCGTGGGGAACCACCTCCTGGACCAGCCCGATCCGGCGAGCCTTTTCGGGGCGGATCGGGTCGCCGGTAAGGAGCAGATCGAGCGCCGCCTGGACGCCCACGAGACGGGGGAGGCGAGTCGTCCCCCCCCAGGCCGGGAGGATTCCCAGCTGTACCTCGGGAAGCCCGAGGCGGGTGCGCGGGTGGTCGGAACAGATGCGGTGGCGGCACGCGAGGGCGAGCTCGAAGCCGCCCCCGAGGCAGACGCCGTGGATCGCCGCGACGGTCGGGAAGGGGAGCGCCTCGACTTCACGGAAGAGCTCCTGTCCGGCGCGCGACTTGGCTTCGGCGTCGTCGGGCCCCTCGATCGCCTCGATCGCGGCGATGTCGGCCCCTGCGATGAAGCTGTCCGGCTTGCCACTCTCCACGAGGAGGACGCGGAGGTGTCCGGAGGTCGCCGCGGCGCGGGCGTCATCGAGGCAGGCGCCCAGCCGCTCCATGACGGCGGCATCGAGCACGTTGAGCGACCGCTCCGGATCGTCGAAGGTGATCCGGCCCACACCGTCCGGGTCGACGGAGAAGTACGGTGACGGAGACGTTCGATCCATGGGACTCACCGGTAGGGGACGACCTGTGACTCCCTCAAGCTATTCGATTCCCCCGCGGAGCCCATAGTCCCGCCGGTGCGGGGCGTCGAACGGCCCCCCCCCGGTCGCGGCCCCCTGTCCGGGATCTCCCCCCCCCTCGCACCACGCCCCGAACACCGGGGGGTGCTCGGGGCGTGGGGGCAGTGGCGTCGGACGGGGCGACCGTCAGTAGAGCGGTCGGACGTCGGCGTTGCTCCGATTGAGCGTGACCGTGACCGGCTCACCGCGGGCGACCGTGACGGGGACGTTCCAGTAGAGTTCGGAGTACACCTCGGCGTGGCGGGCGTGTACCCAGTAGTCCCCCGGCCTGACTTCGACGGTGACGACCCCGCTGGCGTCGGTGGTATCGGCCACGACGTCGAGCTTCGCGGCCCGCGCCTTGGCAGCGAAGATCACGTCGACGTCGGCGAAGGCCTCATTCGCCCATTCGTCGACCCGCATGCGGTAGGCCTGGGCGCGGCTGAGGTTTTCCTTCGAGAGGGAGTCGAAGCGGGAGAACAGCTGGTCCTTCGTCCGCTCCACCCGATCGTACTGGACCTCGAGGTCGGTGTAGTCGTTGAACATCATCCGGTACTGGGCCTCGCTCGGGAGGTAGTCCTCCATCGCGGTGGTCAGCTTCTGGAGGGTGTCGCGGAGGGTGTTCCACCGGTTCTCCGCGGCGAGCCACTCCTCCTGGGCCTCGCGGATCGCGAGCTGGGCCTCGGAAAGCTCGGTGGGGATCTCCGGCTCGGGGGCGGCGGCAGCAGCCGTCAGCGAGTCGAAGATCTGGTCCCGGTCGTAGGGGAGGAGCCAGACTTCGAGGTCGCTCAGCTGGCGGGTGGTCATCTGGCCGGTGGCGGGGTCCTCGACCTCGATCTGGGCGGTCACCACCACCTGGGCGGGGCCGCAGGCGGCCAGTCCCAGGGCACCGAGGGCCGAGAAGAGCAGGGTGCTGCGCTTCATGAGCTATGCTCCGTGAGGGGTGCTACGGGAGGAATGGGGGAATCGAGCGGGCGAACGTAATCAGGGCGGGTCGCGTCGACAACCCCGAGCGTCGTGGGCGGTTCCTTCGGGCGGGGGCCTGGCCGGGCGCCGTCAGTTCCCGAGGTCCGGTCCGAAGACGAGGATCCGGGGGTCGCCCAGCGCGGCTGCGGCGTCGGCGGCAGTGGCCGCGTCGAGGCTCCAGACGGCGTCGTCGAGATCGAGGACGGCGCCCAGGACCAGGAGTTCGACGGCCATCCGCTCGGCCGCCACCTCCGGTGCCGCCTCGCGGATCAGCCGCGAGGCGCGGAAGCGGCTCCGGTGGAAGCGGAAGAAGGTGGGGTCGCGTTCGAGCGCGAGGTCGCGGGGGAGGTCGAGCATCCGGGCCTCGAAACGGCGGGTGGCTTCGGGGAGGACGGCGGCGCGGACGACGATCGCCTCGCCGGCCGGAAGCTCGGCCACTTCGGCCGAGGCGTTGAAGAGGCCCGGGTCGGGGGGGTGCGCGTTGAGCGACCGGTCCATCCGGTCGGCGAGGTAGAGGACGGCGATCCGGGGGAGCCCCGCGGGTACCGGGTAGGCGACGGTGATCCAGCTGTTCGTCACCTCGCGGTAGACGACCCGCCGGTCGCCGGTGGCCCAGGGGGGGCCGACCGTCGCGAGAGGGGGCGTGGGATCGGCGGAGGGCGGTGCGGATCCACGCCTCCTCGAGGGGGG
>CAYORZ010000237.1:0-3761 GCA_964406485.1 uncultured Gemmatimonadaceae bacterium
GCGGGGCTGCTCCACCTCACACGGATCATGGCCCGGGTGCTGGCTCCGGAGGTCCGCGTCAATGCGATCGCGCCGGGGACCGTACTCCCCCCCGACGACTACCCCGACGCCGAGCGGGAACGCGAGATCGCCCGGACCCCCCTCCGTCGCATTGGCACCCCCGACGACGTGGTACGGGCGGTGCACTTCCTGGCCACGTCGCCCTTCGTCACCGGCGAGATGATCGTCGTCGACGGGGGACGGAGCCTGGCGAGCGGGTGATCAGGCCGGGGATTCCTCGACGATGGGAGCGGCTTCCGGGCGGTTGATGCCCCCGTGGGCCAGCCATCGCTCGGCTTCGAGCGCGGCCATGCACCCCGTCCCGGCCGCGGTGACCGCCTGCCGGTAGTAGTCGTCCATCACGTCGCCGGCGGCGAAGACGCCCGGCACGTTGGTGGCCGTTCGCCACCCCTCGCGGAGCTTGACGTAGCCGTTCTCGCGCAAGTCGATCTGCCCCTTGAGAAAGCCGGTGTTGGGGTCGTGACCGATCGCCACGAAGAGCCCGCCGACCTCGAGGCGACTCTCCTCGCCCGTCACGGTGTCGCGCAGGCGGAGGGCCTCGATGACGTCGTCGCCCTCGACCTCGGTGACCACCGAGTTCCACAACACCCGGATCCGGGGATTCTCGAGCGCCCGCTCCGCCATGATCGGCGACGCCCGGAAGGCGTCGCGGCGATGGATGATGACCACTTCCGAGGCGAAATTCGTGAGGTAGACCGCCTCTTCCATCGCGGAGTCTCCCCCCCCGACCACCGCCAGTTTCCGGTCGCGGAAGGCCGGGAGCGCCCCGTCGCATACCGCGCAGGCGGAGACCCCGCCGCCCGACTGGGCGAGCCGTTCCTCACCCGGCACCCCGAGCCAGCGGGCGTTGGCGCCCGTCGCCAGGATCACGGCCTCGGCCTCGACGACCCGGCCGCTGTGGGTGACCAGGCGACGCGGGTGGACCGCGAAGTCGACCTCGACCACGTCTTCGGTGATGACGCGGGTTCCGAAACGCTCCGCCTGCGCCTTGAACGCCATCATCATCTCGGGACCGGTCACACCCTCGGGGAAGCCCGGATAGTTCTCGACATCGGTCGTGAACATGAGCTGTCCGCCGGGGATCATCGTGCGGCTCCCGGCCCCCTCGATCACGAGGGGGTCGAGGTTCGCACGGGCGGCGTAGATCGCCGCGGTCCACCCGGCCGGCCCCGAACCCACGATGACCACCCGTTCCTTCATGACGTCCGACATGGCGTCCTCAATCCTTGAAAATCTTCATGCTGGTGGAGTGTCCGGGGTTGACCCGGGCGGTGGGGTCGACGAAGTGCACGGCGTTGTTGACCGCGATCGCCGCCTCGGCGAACCCCGTCGCGATGAGGTCGAGCTTGCCCTCGTAGGTCACGATGTCGCCCGCGGCAAAGACCCCGGGCAGATTCGTGCGCATGAGGGCATCGACCGGGATCCGGTTCCCCTCGACCTCGATCCCCCACCGCTTGATGGGACCGAGGTCCGGCTTGAAGCCGAGAAAGGTGAGGACGGCGTCGACGTCCAGGTGGCGGTCCAGATCGGTCCGGTTGTCGAAGACGGTGACGCCCTCGACCACCCCGGCGCCATGGATCTCGCGCACTTCGTGAAACGCGAGGAACTCCATCGAGCCCGCGCCACAGGCCGCCTCCATCTGCGCCACCGTGGCCTCGTGCGCCCGGAAGGCGTCGCGGCGGTGGGCGAGGTAGACCTCGGCGCAGAGGTCCTTCAGGATCAGCGCCCAGTCGAGCGCGGAGTCCCCCCCTCCGACGATGAGCACCCGCTTTCCCTTGTACTCCTGCGGGTCGCGCACCGCGTAGTGGACCCCCGAGTAGAGGAGTTCCTGGTACCCGGGCACCGCCAGCATCTTCGGCTCGAAGGCCCCCTTCCCTCCGGCGATCACCACCGTCTTCGAGCGGAATCGCTCGGTGCGGCACTCGAGGTCCCAGATGCCGTCGTCGCCCCGCTCGAGGGTGCGCACTTCCTCGTCGAGGTGCACGCCCGGATTGAACTGCATCGCCTGACGGATCAGACCTTCGGCGAGGTCGCGGGCGAGCACCCTGGGGAAGCCGCCCACGTCGTAGACGTACTTCTCGGGGTAGAGGGCGGTCAGCTGTCCGCCGAGTTCGGGGAGGGAATCGACGATGCGGGTCGAGAGTCCGCGCATCCCGGCAAAGAAGGCGGCGAAGAGCCCGGTGGGCCCTCCGCCGATGATGGTGATGTCGGCGACTGGAATCTGCATGGATGAAGTCTAATCGGTGGGGAAGTGCGGGCAACCCGCTCCCGTGCGGGCGTCAGACCTTGCGGTCCAGTTCCTCTCCGAGGTAGACCGCGCTCCGACGGTACCGTTCGATCCCGCGCTCCACGACCAGCTTCACCCCGACCGCGAAGGGGACGGCGAGAAGGAGTCCCACGAAACCGAAGTAGTAGCCTCCGGCGGTGAGCGCGAGCACGACCCAGACGGGGTGCAGCCCGACCGAATCGCCCACGATGCGGGGGCTGATGACCGATCCTTCCAGCCCCTGCGCCACCGCGAAGACCATCGCCACCTTGAGGAGCGACACCCCGATCGCGCCGCTCGTGAGCGCCACGATGACGGCGGGGATCAGGCTCAGGACGAGGCCCAGATAGGGGATTACCCCGAAGATCGCCACGAGTACCCCGATGAGGAGCGCGTACGGGAAGCTGCTGATCCAGAGTCCCAGCGCGGTGATCGACCCGACGATGAGGGCGACGAGGATCTGTCCCCGCAGGTAGCGGGCGAGGAGGCGGTCGTACTCGCGCAGGAACGACACCACCCCTTCGCGGCGGTTGGGCGGAAGGAGGCCTTCCAGATGCTCGGTGACCTCGTCCCAGTCGCGCAGGAGGTAGAAGGCGAGCACCGGGGTGATCACGAGGTAGCCGAGGACGGTGATGACCGTGCCGATCCCCTTTCCGAGCCCCACGACGCCGTCCCATGCCCGCTGCGCCAGCATCTCGCGGCGCTCCTCGATGAAGGCGGCAATCGCCTCCTGGTCGAGGTCGGCGAGGGGCTCGGCCACGAGTTCGCGGAGCCAGGGGACCTCGCGCAGGCGCGACTGCTGCGACGAGACCCATTCGCCCAGCCGCGAGAGCGCCTCCGGCGCCTGGTCGACCAGCGAACTGACCTGCCCGGAGAGGGCCGGGATCCCGAAGAGGATGATCGCCACCACCCCGCCGACCACGGGGAGGGCGAGGAGGACGACGGAGGTCGTCCGCCCCCGCCCCGTCGCCTCGATGCGGTCGACGACGGGATCGAAGAGGTAGGCGACGCCGAGGGCAAGGATGAAGGGCGCGAGCAGCGAGCCGGTCGTCGACAGCACCCACACCGCCGTGATCATCCCGGCCAGCGTCACCAGGAGGGCGTGCCCCGGCCGGCCGCGGAAGGGGTGGAAGGCAACGATCAGGACGACGAAGAGAAAGAGGGGGTTGAGGATCGCACGACTCGACCAGAGGAAGAGGGCCAGCACCAGCGCCACCCCGAAGCCCTGGATCAGCGGCCACATCCGGTTCGGCTCACGCTCCGACGTCATCGTTGCTACCCTCGGGGAAGGGGTGATTCGAGGCGGACGGCGGCACGGGCGATCATTTCGCGCGCGTTGTCGTAGGTGATCTTCCGCATCGCCTCGTCGAGCGGAAGCCAGAGGCACTCGCGGATTCCCTCCGACTCCTGGGGAACGGCTTCACCGGTTTCGGAG
>CAYORZ010000238.1:0-3746 GCA_964406485.1 uncultured Gemmatimonadaceae bacterium
TCGACCGGTTCCTGCAGGTGGCGGGCGACGACCTCCACCGCCTCATCCAGCACACCTCCTTCGCGGTCTCCACCGAAGAGAGCCGTCCGATCCTGAACGGAGTCCTCTGGGAACTGCGCGAAGGATCGATGCGGATGGTGGCGACCAACGGGCACCGGCTGGCGCGCATGGGTGTGGCCACCGGGCCGGGATCGATCAGCAGCACCGACTTCATCGTGCCTCCTGCCGCTCTCACCCAGGTGCAACGCCTCCTCAAGGACGCCGAGCAGATCGAGGTGGCGTGGGACTCCGGGAGCGACGGCGCGGCCCGCAAGAACCACCTGGGCTTCCGTTCCGGATCGACCGAGGTCTACACCCGTCTGATCGAGGGCACCTATCCGAACTACGAGCAGGTGATCCCGAAGGACAACGACAAGGTGGCGACCGTCGACAAGAAGGCGCTCGAGCAGGCGGTGCGACGGATGGCGGTGGTCGCCTCCGACCAGACGCACCGGATCCGTCTCCGCTTCGAGCAGGACCGCGTGCACCTCAACGTCCTCACCCCCGACCTGGGCGAGGGGCACGACGAGCTGGAGCTGGAATACCAGGGCGAGGACCTCGAGATCGGCTTCAACGCCAACTACCTGCTCGAGGTGCTGCGCTACATGCCGAGCGACGAGGTGAAGATGAGCTTCAAGGCGCCCGAACGTGCGGCGACGCTGGAGCCGCTCGGCGACGATGCCCCCGACTACCTCTGCCTGGTGATGCCGCTGCGGATCCTGGATTGACGACGGTCCCGACCCGGGCCGCCGTTCACTCCGTCGCGGTGGCGGCGCGGGCGGCGGCCAGGAGTTCGGCGCCGGTGTAGATGGCCAGGAGGGTCAGCCCTGCCTCGGCGAGGAGTTCGCGTCCCCCTTCCTCGCGGTCGATGAGGGTGAGCACCGCGGCCACGGTGCAGCCGTGGGCGTGGAGGGCATCGACGGCGCGGAGGGCGCTGCCCCCACTCGTCATCGAGTCCTCGACGACCAGGCAGCGGGCTCCGGGGGGGAGTCCCCCCTCGATCTGCTGCCCGGTGCCGTGGCCCTTGGGCTGCTTCCGGACCGAGAAGGCGTCGCGCGGGTCGCCCCGCTCGAAGCTTTCACGGGCGATGGCGTAGGCGACCGGGTCGGCGCCCATGGTGAGCCCGCCGACATGCGTGAAGTCCACCCCGCTGGCGTCGAGCGCCTCCCAGCATACCTTCCCCGTGAGGGCCTGCCCCTCGGCGGTCATCGTCGTGCGACGCGCGTCGACGTAGTACGATGAACGAGCGCCACTGGCCAGGGTAAAGTCTCCGAGGCGCACCGACCGTTCGACGAGGAGTTCCCCGAGGCGAGTTCGAATGTTCATGTCGCCATCCTCTCCACCGGCATCCCCCTTCGTCAACCCCCGATGAACGTTTCACCTGCATGGCGGGGCGCCCTGATCGCGGTCCTCGTATTCGGAATCACCGGGTGCGAGAGTGGGGGCGTGGTCGATCCGGAGACGCTGCGCTTCGGGCAGATCGGCTCGCTGGAGTTGACGGTGATTGCCCCCCTGACCCTCGGCACCGGCGAGTCGGAGCAGGTCCTGAAGTGGCGCTCCGACGGTCGGTGGACGCTGCGCGAAGAGGTGCGCTACCGGGGACTGGTCGGTGACGTGACGGAGCGGAGCAACCCGGGATCGCCCGAACCGCTGGCCAACGCCTACTCGCAGTGGATCACCGACGTGAACGACAACCCGGGCCTCACGCTCTTCGTCGACGGGCTCGATCCGGCCCTGGAACCCCGCTGCCGGGTCACGCAGTCGCGCGTCACCCTGGCGATCCACGACGCCACGCGCGACGAGACGAAGAGCTGGACGCGCTGCGTTCCCGGCTTCCTCCAGGACCTCGGGTTCAGCGCGGGGCCGGATGCGGCGGCGAGTCGCGTGGCCAATCTGGCCCGTCTCGCCCGCGACTACACCGTCGGCGACGACTTCCGCTCGGCACACGAGGCCACGCAGCCGTTCGGCACCCTGGATCGGGGCGAGCATACCCCCTCGGGCCTCACGTCGCCGATCATCATCCGCAGCCGGGAACAGCTGGAGTCGTTCTGGGAACTCCACGCCCCCGGGACCCCGGCCCCGGAGGTCGACTTCGGCGCCGAGACCGTCATCGTCGCGGCGCGGGGGGAACGGCGGGAGGCGGGAGACAGCCTCGCGGTGCGCGCGGTGCGCCCCTCCGGCGAGCAGGGAGCGGTCATCACCCTGGTCGAGCGGGTCCCGGGCGACTTCTGCTCGCCCGCCGATCACGTCCACGTGCCGTACCACATCGTCGTCACGCCCCTCCTCTACGAACCGGTGAGCTTCCAGTCCCCCGTCCTCATCGAACTGGTGGACTGCGGATGACGGCGACCGCCCCCCGCGCGTGAAGGACCCCGGAGCGTCGGTGAACCGTCCGCAGCGGGCCCCGGTCTCGATTCGGCGCCGATTCGTCGTGATGCTGGCGGGTTTCGCCGTGCTGCTCGCCGTCCTCTTCGGATTCATGAGCTGGCGCGTCGCGGGGTCGGCGCTGGAAGCCGAGCTCGATCAGCGCCTCGTCCAGGTCGCCGGCGCCGTGGCCAAGACGCAGCTCGACGCCGACGTCCTCCTGGCGATGCTCCCCGGCGACGAAGACACGGGGGCGTATCGCGCCACCCAGGCCCAGCTCGACAGCCTGGCGACCCACTACGCAGCCGACGCCTGGATCATCCAGCCCGACGGCCGCTCGGTCGTGACCCGGCGTCCTCCTTCCGAGGTACCGATCGGCACGCTGCTGCGCTTTCTCGCCCCGTACCAGGGCGAGATCCGTCTCGCCCAACGCGACGGAAGCTCGACGTCTCCCGTCTGGTATGACGGATCGGGCGCCCCGTACAAGTACGGCTTCACGTCGTTCGGGGGCCTGATCCTGGCCGTCCTGATGCCGGCCGACCTCTACGAGCCGCTGGGCCGGCTCCAGCGGGCGCTGATCTTCGGCTCGCTCTTCGCGCTGGGACTCTCGTTCCTCCTGGGTACCTTCCTGGCGGCGAGCATCGCGCTGCCGCTCGAACGGCTCGTGCGGGCAGCGGGGCGGATCCAGCGCGGATATCTGGATCGACCCGTGCGCCTCGATCGCGACGACGAGCTGGGACGGCTGGCCGAGGCGATGGAGCGGATGCGGATGGGGGTGCTGCAACGCGACGAGCAGCTGCGCCTGATGCTGGCCCAGGTCGCCCACGAGATCCGCAACCCCCTCGGGGGTCTGGAGCTCTTCGCGACGGCCGCCATCGACGCCGAGGACCGCGACGAGCGGGAGCGCCTCATCGGGCGGGTGCGCTCCGAGGTGACGGCGCTCAACCGGATCATCAACGAGTTCCTGGTCTTCGCCCGCCCCGCCGCCGCCGAACTCGAGCCGGTCGACCTGCGGCGTCCCGTACGGGAGGCGGTCGAACTGGCGACGGCCCGCGACGACGGAGCCCCCGCCCGGGTCGAACTCCTCCTTCCCCGCGAGCCCCTGCACGCCCGCGCCGACGCAGAGCAGGTGAAGCGCGTGATCCTGAACCTCGTGCAGAACGCCTTCGCGGTCTCCGACCGGGTGGGGGTGCGGGGACGCACGGAGGGGGGCGAGGTCGTGATCACCGTCACCGACGACGGTCCGGGGGTCCCCCTTGATCAGAGGGAGCGGATCTTCGATCCCTTCGTGACGGACAAGGAGAAGGGCGCGGGACTCGGCCTCGCCATCGTCAAGCGCGACA
>CAYORZ010000239.1:0-3728 GCA_964406485.1 uncultured Gemmatimonadaceae bacterium
TCGAGTTCAGCGCCCTCCTTCGCGGGGTCGAGGCAGAGCTCGAGGCCCGGATGCACGGAGTGATGACGCTTCTGGCGTCGCTCGAACTCACCCGACGGCGGTGGCTCTTCCTGCGACAGGTCGCGCCCTTCGCCGACTTGTGGCTCTACCGACAGGACGATGACGAGGCGGCGGGCCCCGAGCCCGGCGACCCCGCCCAGGAGACCGGATGAACAGCAGTCAGATCGTCGAGGCGATCCTCTTCGCGAGCGACGCCCCCCTGAAGGCCGACGAGATCGCCCGCGCCGACGAGGCCCTCGACGAGGACCGGGTCGAGGAGGCGCTGGCCACCCTCCGTCGCCAGTACGACGAGTCGGGGCGCTCGTTTCATATCGTCGAAGTGGCCGAGGGATACCAGCTCCTTACCCGTCCGGAGTTCGCCCCCTACCTCGAGCGGTTCGACACCGTCCCGCGCCCCTCCCGCCTCTCCGGCCCCGCGCTGGAGACCCTCGCGATCATCGCCTACCGCCAGCCGATCGGGCGGGTCGAGATCGAGTATATTCGGGGGGTGAGTTCGTCGGGGGTGATCCGGAGCCTGCAGGACCGCGGGGTGGTCGAGGTGGTGGGGCGGGGCGAAGGCCTCGGCCGCCCGCTGCTCTACGGAACCACACGTCGCTTTCTCGAACACTTCGGCTTCACCTCGCTCGACCAGCTTCCCCGTCCCGAGGAACTCCCGATCGTCCTCCGGGACCGGATTCCCCTCGATGATGACGACGAAGACCCCGGGCTCAGGCCCCAGCTGGAGCTCGCCACCGGAGGGGGCCCGGACGCCGCCGACGGGGCGGGCGACGACGCCGGGGGGGACGCGGGGGCGGCAGAGGCGTGAGCACCGACGGTGAGCGACTGCAGAAGGTGATCTCGCGGGCCGGGGTGGCCTCGCGACGCGACGCGGAGGCCCTGATCCTCCAGGGGAGGGTTCGCGTCAACGGAGTGGTGTGCACCCGGCTCGGCACCCGGGTCGACCCCGCCCGCGACGAGGTCGCGGTCGACGGGGTGGTGGTTCGCGCCGAGCGCCCCCGCGACATCGCTTTCCACAAGCCGGTCGGGGTGGTCACCACCCGCCGCGACCCCCGCGGCCGCCCCACCATCTTCGATCACCTTCCGGACGAGCTGGGCACGCTCAAGTACGTGGGGCGCCTCGATATGGACACGAGCGGCCTGCTGCTGCTCAGCAACCGCGGCGACCTCATCCACCGCCTCACCCACCCCTCGTGGGAAGTCGAGCGGGAGTATGCCGCCGAGGTCGTCGGCTCGCCCTCGCGGAGCACGGTCGCCCGCCTCCTGGAGGGCGTCGAACTCGACGACGGTCCGGCGCGGCTGCGGCGTTTCCGCCGGGAGGGGACGTGGGCGGACGGGGCGGTGGTCCGCGTGGGCCTGACCGAGGGCCGCACCCGCGAGGGGCGCCGGCTGCTGGAGGCGGTGGGCCATCCGGTCCGCCGGTTGAAGCGGGTCCGTTTCGGTCCCGTTCACCTGGGCTCGCTCGCCCCCGGGGAGTGGCGGGAGCTCGACGGTCGGGAGCGCCGTGCGCTCGCCGAAGCGGCCCCTGCGACGGCCCGGGGTCGGGGCCCGCACGACCGGCGGCGCGAGGGTCGGAACTCCCGGTCGCGGAAGGGGAAAGAAGAAGGAGCGTAGTGCTCCTGATCAGCCACGTGTCGAAGGAGGGAACATGCTGGACCGTGCCGAACTCGTTCGTCTCTACCGTGACCTTCGCGACCAGCGGGTCCTCAGTATCTACCTCGACGTGGATCAATCCGATCCGGCGCTGCGGAGGGCGTGGCGAACCCGCCTCGACAGCGAGGTGGCCCAGGAGGCACGGCGCATCGCGAACGGCGACGGCGAGGACGACGGCTTCCGCGCCGCGATGGCTCATCTCGAGGCCGAGCTCCAGGACGAGGGCTTCATGAAGGGGCGGGGGTGGGTCGGCTTCGCCACCCCCGAGGGGCTGGTGCATCACGAATCCCTCCCGGTTCCGATGCCGACCCTGGTCCGGTGGGAGAACGGCATCCGTGCCGCACCCTACATCCGCGGCCTCAAGCGGCTGCGGCCGATCGCCGTGGTCAGTGCCGACCGCCGACGCGCCCGCCTCTTTCACCTCGTGGGCGGGCAGATGACCGAAGAGCAATCCCTCATCGCCGACCAGGAACTCGGAGACCTCTCCGATGTCGGCGCGCGCCGGGCCGGCGGACGGCGCTCCGGGGTGCGGGGCGAGACCGCGACCGACCAGGCCCAGCGCGTGCTCGAGGAGGCGGCCGAGCGGATGTGGAAGGCGGCGGCCGAGAAGCTCGACGACCTCGTTGCCCACGACGGGTTCGTCGTCATCGGGGGTACCTCCGAGGCGATCAGCCGCATCGAGGCACACCTCCCGGCCCGCCTCGCCGGCCGCTCGCAGGCCGCACCCCAGCTTCACCTCGACATGTCCGTAACCGAGATGCGCGAAGCGGTATCCGGGATGGCGGGAGCCCTCAACCAGCGCTTCCAGGAGGGGCTGGTGAACGAGGTCATCGACCTCGCGCGCTCCGGAGGGAGGGGCGTGCTGGGGCGCGACGCTACCGCCGAAGCCCTCCGCGGGATGCGGGTCGACACCCTCCTCCTCTCCCGATCGCTGTTGCGCGACGACCCCGAGCTGGCCGATCGCAGCGTGGGGGCGGCGCTCGCCCAGGACGCCGAGGTGGAAGAAGTCTCGGGCCCCGGAAGCGACCGTCTCGATGCGGAAGGGGAGGGGATGGGGGCGCGCCTCCGCTACCGCCTCGACGACACGTCCGGGGAGTGAGTCCGATGGTCCTGTTCTGCCACCGTCTTGTCACCCGGGTGGGGATCGCCGTGGCCCTCGCGGTGCTCCTCACGCTCCCGGCCACCGCCCAGGTGGCCCCCGACTTCAACGCCGACACCGCCGTCGTCACCAGCCACACGGTGACGATTCGCGGGACCCCGGTCCCCTACACCGCAGAAGTGGGCTACCTCCCGGTGAAGGAGGACGACGGCACCGTCCTGGCGGCCCTCTTCTACACGTACTACGAGCGCACCGACGTGGACGATCGGACGATGCGGCCGCTCGTGGTGTCGTTCAACGGGGGACCGGGGTCGGGCTCCCTCTGGATGCACATCGGCTACACCGGCCCCCGCATGCTCGCCATCGACGACGAGGGGTATCCCGTGATGCCGTACGGGATGCGCGACAACCCCGAGTCGATTCTCGACGTCGCCGACATCGTCTATCTGAATCCGGCCAACGTGGGGTACTCCCGTCTCGTGGGAGACGCCGATCGCTCGCGCTTCTTCGGGGTCAACGAAGACATCCGCTACCTCTCGGACTGGATTCGCACCTTCGTGACCCGGAAGGGGCGGTGGGCGTCTCCGAAGTACCTGATCGGCGAAAGCTACGGCACCACGCGAGCGGCCGGACTCGCGCGCGAACTGCAGTCCTCGGAGTGGCTGTATCTCAACGGCGTGATCCTCGTCTCGCCGACCGGTCTCGGCGTCACCCGCTCGGGGCCGGTGGGCGACGCGCTCGCGCTTCCCAACTTCACGGCGACCGCGTGGTATCACGGCCGCCTCGCCCCCGATCTCCAGAGCCGCCCCCTCGTCGACGTGCTCGCGGACGTCGAGGAGTTCACCATCGATGAACTCCTCCCGGCGCTCGCCCGCGGGGGTTCGCTTCCGGCGGCCGAGCGGACCCGGATCGCGCAGGA
>CAYORZ010000240.1:0-2368 GCA_964406485.1 uncultured Gemmatimonadaceae bacterium
GACCGAACTCTTCGTCGACGACGGCGCGACAGTGGTCGAGACGCGGGGACGCGGGCCGGGCCAGTCGGCGCGCTACGCGGCCTCGGCGGGACCCAGCTACGCGGGAATGCCGGTGGTGGTTCTGGTCGACGGCTCGAGCGCGAGCGCGTCGGAGATCGTGGCCGGAGCCCTGCAGGACCACGACCGCGCGGCGCTGGTGGGGAGCACCACCTACGGCAAGGGGTCGGTGCAGTCGCTCCTCCCCCTGACCGGGGGCAACGTGCTCAAGCTCACCACGGCGCGGTGGTATACGCCCGTGGGTCGCTCGATCGATCGCGATGCGGCCGACGCCGTTCCCCGCCCCGACCACGCGGCGCTGGCGCTGACGGGGGCGGTCGTGGGGATCGAGGGCGAGGTCGAGCGGCCGGCCTTCCGCTCCACCGCGGGGCGTCCGCTTCTCGGCGGGGGCGGGATCGTCCCCGACGTGCGGGTGCTCCCCGACACGCTGAGCACCCGCGAGACGAGCGCTGTGCGGGCCCTCTACCGGCAGGGCGGCGAATTCAACACCGCGCTCTTCGCCCACGCGGTGTCGTACATCCAGGCGCACCCCGCGCTGGATCCCGACTTCCAGGTGGGCGAGGCGGAACTGCAGGGTCTGCGTGCGACACTCGCCGAGCGGGGGGTGGAGGTGGCCAACGACGTCTTCCGGGACGCCGAGCGCTACATTCGCTACCACCTCGAGCGCGAGATCGCGGTGCAGGCCTTCGGTGAGCGGGGCGCCTTCCACCACAGCATGCGGTGGGACCGGCAACTCGCGCAGGCGCTGGAGCTGATCACCGGGGCGCAGACCACCCGCGAGCTGCTGCAGTCCGCGCGGCAGATGGAGGGCAGCACGGCACCACTCGCCCAGGCAGCGCTCCTGGAGTCGCCCGCTTCCGGGAACGAGGGAGCGCTGCGGTGACGTCCGGGGCCCTCGCGGCCTCCGCTGCCTTCGGTGTCGTCGGTGGAATGCTCGCCGGTCTCCTGGGAATCGGCGGTGGGGTCGTCTTCGTCCCGTTTCTCTACCTCCTGATGGGTGGGGGGTGGAGCGGCATCGTCCTTCCTCCGGGCTCGGAGACCGTCGTCGCGCACGCGACCTCGCTCGCGGTGGTCCTTCCGGCGGCGCTCTCGGCGCTCTGGGGGTATCAGCGCGACGGCGTGGTGCCCTGGCCGGTCGTCGTCCCGATGGCGGCGACGGCGGCGCTCTTCGCCGCAGGAGCCACCCGCATGGCTCCCGCGCTCCCCGAGGTCGCGCTCCAGGCGGGCTTCACCCTCTTTCTCGTCACGGTGGGCGTCCGGATGCTGCGGGACCGCGGGTCGGCCGCCCCCGACCCGGAGCGGGAGCGCCGGGGCACGCCCTTCCTCCTGCTCGGGGGGGCGACGGTAGGCACGCTTTCCGCCTTCCTCGGCGTCGGCGGGGGGACGGTGGCGATCCCCTTCCTCATCTACGGGGTGCGACTCGACATGCGGCGGGTGGCGGCGGGCTCCCTGGGCGTGGTCGCGGCGGCGGCCGTGGCGGGCACGCTGGGGTACGCCGTGGGAGAACCGGCGACGGCACTCCCGGCCGCGACCCTGGGCTACATCCACCTCCCCGCTGCCCTGACGCTGATCCCGGGGGCGATGATCGGCGCGCGGCTCGGCGTCCGGCTCAACCGGAAGCTCGACGCGGCGCGGCTGCGGGTGCTTTTCGCCGTCCTCCTCCTCGCGGTCGCGGCGCGGCTGACGTGGGGGATCGTGACGTCGCTCTGACGACTCCCGGCGGCGCGTCTGCGGCGGGGGGGCGCGACCTGTCCCGCCATGGTCCCGCCCCCTCCGGGGTGCGACAGTTCACGGAGGGTGAACGGTACAGGAGTCCTGTCTGGAGGAACGTGATGGCAGCGGATGGTTCGGGCCCGTCGGGGAGCGGGGCGGAGAGGGTCGGCCTCGGTCCGGAGCGGCGGAGCCTGGTCGCCCTCTCGGCGGCGATCGTCGGGGGGCGTGCGGAGCGCCTCCGGCCGCGCCTCGCCGAGGCGGATGAGGCGGCAGGCGGCGTGGCCGTCGAGGAGGCGATCCTGCAGAGCTACCTCTTCGCGGGCTTCCCGCGGGCGCTCGAGACCCTCGCCCTCTGGAGGGAGCGTCGCCCGGTGGTGGCCGAAGCAGGCGAGCCCGATGACCCCGCGCTCTGGCCGGGGCGGGGGGAGGAGGTCTGCCGCCGGGTCTACGCTACCGCGTACGAGCGGCTGCGGAGCCGGGTCACCGCCCTGCACCCCGATGTGGAGCGGTGGATGCTCGCGGAAGGGTACGGAAAGGTGCTCGGCCGGGGGGGACTCGACCTCGCCACCCGCGAGCTGTGCATCGTGGGACTCCTTGC
>CAYORZ010000240.1:2378-3721 GCA_964406485.1 uncultured Gemmatimonadaceae bacterium
ATTCGCACCTGCGGGGGTGCCTGAACGTCGGGGTCGCCGCGGCCGAGGTCCAGGAGGCGCTGGAGGTAGCGCTTGCCGAGGCTGCGACGGTCTCTCCCGTCGACGTCGCGCTGCAGGCGCAGCAACACCGGGCGGTGTGGGTGCGGGTACGGAGCCGGCACGAAGAGAAGATGCGGAACCAGCGGGGGCACCCCCGAGAGGAGGCATAGGTGTTCATCGATCGAGCGATCATCGAGGTGACCGCCGGGGTCGGCGGGTCGGGGGCGGAGTCCTTCCGGAGGGAAGCGGGCGTGCCGCACGGAGGGCCCAACGGCGGCGACGGAGGGCGCGGCGGCGATGTCGTCCTCGTGGCCGACGCGCAGCTCGGTACCCTCCTCGACTACTCCTACCGTCGGCACTACCGGGCGGAGCGGGGGCAGCACGGAATGGGGAGCAACAAGACGGGGCGGGGGGGCGCGGACCTCGAGCTGAAGGTCCCCCCGGGGACGCTCGTCCACGACGCCGACACCGGCGAGTCCCTCGGCGAACTCCTGGAGCCCGGCGACCGGTTGGTCGTGGCCCGGGGAGGCCGGGGAGGGCGGGGGAATGCCCGCTTCGCCACGGCCACCCGCCAGGCCCCCCGCCGCTGGGAACCGGGGGGCGAGGGGGAAGAGCGACGGATCGAGCTCGTGCTGAAGCTGATCGCCGATGTGGGACTCGTCGGGGAGCCCAACGCCGGGAAGTCGACCTTTCTCTCGGTCGTCACCCGCGCGCGCCCCAGGGTCGCCGACTACCCCTTCACCACGCTCACGCCCAACCTCGGCGTGGTCGAGTTGTCGGGGTTCCGGAGCTTCGTGATCGCCGACATCCCCGGGATCATCGAAGGGGCCCACGAGGGGAAGGGCCTCGGGCACCGCTTCCTGCAACACGTGGAGCGGACGCGCACGCTCGCCCTCCTCGTCCCCCTCGACTCCGAAGACCCGGCCGAGGAGTACGCACGGCTCCGGCGCGAGCTGGCCAGCTACTCCCCCGACCTCGCCGCGAAGCCGCACTGCCTCGTCTTCACGAAGGCCGACCTGGTGCCCGAGCCGGCCACGCTGCCCGACGTCGAGGCGCCGGAGGCGTGGGGGCGCTTCCTGGTGTCGGCGGTGAGCCGCCAGGGGCTCGGCGAGCTTCTCGAGGCGCTGTACGCACACGCGGGCGAGGCTCGGGCCCGCGAAGAGGGGGAGGGGGCCCAGCCGGACCCCGACTCGTGGTGAACCTGCCACCCCCCGTCGACCCGCAGGCCGAATTGCGGGCCCTCCTGGGGTGGGGCCTGGCCGAAGGGGTGAGCGGGCGGCGGCTGCGCCAGGCGGTGTCGGAGG
>CAYORZ010000241.1:0-3349 GCA_964406485.1 uncultured Gemmatimonadaceae bacterium
GGCGTAGACGCCGACCGCATCGAGGGGCACGAACACCCGCCCGAGGGTGACCCCCGGTTCGACCTCGACGACCACGTCGGTGGGTCGCTGCGCGCGGTGGAAGGTCTCGATGTTGTGCGCGGCTCGGGTCAGGGCGTCGGCGAGGGCGGGGTCGAGCGCTGCCCGCGCCTCGTCCCACCGTTCACGCGGCACCTCGAGGGCGTCGAGCGTGACCCCGTCGAAGCGGCGGGCGAAGTCCCGGAGGGCGTCGTCGCCGTCGCGGCGAACCCGAGCGAGGAGGGCCCGGGTGGTGTCGCTCACCTCGTCGGAGTCGTCCGGTCGGCGCTCGAGGAGCAGCCGCCACTCCCTCTCGGTGAGGTCGGCCAGCCGCTGCTCGACGGCGATCGTGATCGGGGCCGTCATGGCATCAGCCGCTCGATGGGGGTGACGAGGATCCCCTCGGCCCCCAGCCCCTTGAGGCGGGTGATGGTCTGGTAGACGCGGTCGGCGTCGACCACCGCGTGCGCCGCCACCCACTGTCCGGAGTCCGCGACCTCGACGATGGTGGGACCGTTGATGCCGGGGAGCACCTCGCGGACCTCGGCGAGCCGCGCCCGCGGCACGTTGGCCATGAGGTAGCGCTTCGCCCGCGCCCGCAGGACCGATTCCAGCGCCGCGGTGACCTCGTCGAGCTGCTGTCCCCGCTCCGGGTCGTCGGCGAGCGCGGGGTGGGCGATGACCCGCGCGGTCGACTCCAGAAGCGTCGCCACCTCGCGCAGCCGGTGCGCGCGGAGGGTGGATCCCGTCGAGACGAGGTCGACGATTCCGTCGGCGACGCCGAGATGCGGGGCGATCTCGGTGGCGCCCGTGACGGTGGCGATCTCGACCTCGATGCCCCGGGCGTCGAAGAAGGCGCGAGTGGTGCGCGGGAAGGAGGTGGCGATGCGCGATCCGGTGGGGAGGTCGTCGGCGCTCCGGAGCGGGTGCTCTTCGGGGACGGCGAAGGCGAGGCGGCAGCGACCGAACCCGAGGTCGAGCACTTCGCGCACCGTGCAGCCGCTCTCGACCACGAGGTCTGCCCCGGTCACGCCGAGCTCCGCCGCCCCGTCGGCGACGAGTCCGGGGATGTCGGCGGCCCGCACGAAGATGGCCTGGAAGTCGGGCCCGAGTTGGGCGACGAGGGCCCGGGCAGAGGTGAATTCGGCGCGCAGGCCGGCCGATTCGAAGAGGTCGAGTGCCTGTTCGGAGAGGCGGCCCTTGTTGGGGAGGGCGATACGAAGCACGAGGAACGGGGTCTCGGGTGAGAAGGAGCCGCACCCTTCGGGCTCCCCCGGGGCACCAAGACATGCGCCGCGGCCCGACCGGCGCCGCCCGGCGGGCCGCGGCGCGAAGAGGGAGGACGTCGGCGCCCCTACGCGGCGCACACCCCCGTCTCCACGGCGCCCGTCGGGGCTCCGCGGTGATGGTGATGATGCCGGAAGGTGCACGTCGTCGTCATGCCCGAAAGGACGCGCCGGGCGGGGGTGGCGTCAAGGGGAGGGAGGCAGAGAGGGAGCCGGCCGGAACTCCCGCGCCCCCCGGGGGTTGCCACCGGGTCTATGGATGATGCGATCCGGATCCGCGGTGCGCGCCAGCACAATCTCGGGAACCTGGACCTGGATCTTCCCCGGCGGGCCCTCACGGTCGTCACCGGGCCTTCGGGTTCGGGGAAGTCGTCGTTGGCGCTCGACACCCTCTTCGCCGAAGGCCAGCGGCGGTATGTGGAGTCGCTCTCCACGTACGCGAAGCAGTTCCTGGAGCGGATGGAGAAGCCCGACGTCGACGCGGTCGAGGGCGTCTCGCCGGCCGTCGCGATCGAGCAGAAGAACCCGACCAAGACGAGCCGCTCCACGGTCGGCACGGCCACGGAGGTCTACGACTACCTCCGGCTCCTGTGGGCGCGGGTGGGCCACACGCACTGCCCGATCTGCGACCGGCGCGTCCGCCCGGACACGGTGAGCGGCTCGGTGGAGCGGGTGCTCGAGCTCGAGCCGGGCACCGCGATCCAGGCCGCCTTCCCGCTTCCGCGCGGGGAGCGGATCGCGCACCGCGCGATCGTCGAGAACCTTCGGCAGCTCGGCTTCGTGCGCGTGCTCGCCGACGGCGTGCCGCTCGACGTCACGGACCCGGACGCGATCGACCCGGGCGCGCTCGGCGCCGATCTCGGGGAGGCGCGCACGGTGCTCGTGATCGTCGACCGCCTGATGGTCGACCCGGCGGACCGCGAGCGGATCGCCGACTCCCTCGGCACCTGCTTCGTCGGGGGAGAAGGGGAGGCGCTCGTGCTCGGGCGCGACGGCAAGCCGATCCTGCGCTTCACGGAGCGCTTCCGCTGCCCCGACCATCCGGAGGTCCGCTTCGCGCGCCTCACCCCGCAGCTCTTCAGCTTCAACAACCCATACGGGAGCTGCCCCGAGTGCACGGGCTTCGGCGCGACGCTCGAGTACGATCCCGCGCTGATCGTGCCCGACGAGGGTCGCTCGCTCGCGCGCGGGGCGGTGGACCCGTGGTCGAAGCCCCGCTACCGGAAGGAGCGCGACCGACTGCGCGCCTTCGCCCGCGAGCGGGGGGTGCCCCACGACCGCCCCTGGCGCGAGCTCCCGGAGGATTTCCGGAAGGACGTGCTCGAGGGCACGAAGGGCTTTCGCGGCGTCATCCCGTTCCTCGTCTCGCGCGAGCGGAAGAAGTACAAGCAGTACATCCGCGTCTTCCTCCGGCAGTATCAGAGCCCCCGCACCTGTCGCGCGTGCGGCGGCGCGCGGCTGCGTCCGGAGGCGCTCCGGGTCCGGGTGAGCGGCAGCACGATCGCCGCGGTCTCGGAGCTGCCGCTCGAGGAGCTCGCGCGGTGGCTCGACGGCCTCGAGCTGGCGCCGATGGAGGCGGAGATCGCGCAGACGGTCCTCCGCGAGCTACGCGCCCGCACGGGCTTCCTCGTGGACGTCGGACTCGGGTACCTCACGCTCTCGCGCCAGACCCGCACGCTCTCGGGCGGCGAGGCGCAGCGGATCAACCTGGCCAACGCCCTCGGCTCGGCGCTGGTCGACACGCTCTACGTGCTCGACGAGCCGACGATCGGCCTGCACCCGCGCGACACGGCGGCGCTCCTCGGGCTCCTCGAGCGGCTCAGGGACGGCGGCAACACGGTCGTGGTCGTGGAGCACGACGCGCACGCGATCCTGAGCGCAGACCACGTGGTCGAGCTCGGGCCGGGCTCGGGAGAGCACGGCGGGCAGGTGGTCTACGAGGGACCGCCCGCCGGTCTGCTCGAGCAGGACACCGCCACGGGCCGCTACCTGTCGGGGCGGTCCGGCGTGCCGGTGCCGGACCGCCG
>CAYORZ010000241.1:3359-3720 GCA_964406485.1 uncultured Gemmatimonadaceae bacterium
TCCACAACCTGCGGGACGTCGACGTCGAGATCCCGCTCGGCGCGCTCACGGTCGTGACCGGCGTGTCGGGCTCGGGCAAGTCCACACTCGTGCACGACGTGCTCTTCCGGGCGGTCGAGCGCGAGCTCGGGGGCGAGACGAGCGCGAAGGAGTACCTGGGCGAGCTCGTGGGCTCGTACCGGAGCCTCTCGGGCGTGCAGCACCTGGAGGAGGTCGTGCTCGTCGATCAGTCCCCCATCGGCCGCACGCCCCGCTCGAACCCGGTCACGTACGTGAAGGCGTGGGATCACGTGCGGAAGATCCTCGCCGACCAGCCGGTGGCCCGCGAGCGCGGCTACGGACCCGGCCACTTCAGCTTCAA
>CAYORZ010000242.1:0-3719 GCA_964406485.1 uncultured Gemmatimonadaceae bacterium
CGAGATCGAAGGGATCGAGGTCGGAGTGACCGCCCGGGGAGACGAGTGGGGGCGCCGGCAGTTCGAACGCCGCCGGGCAGAGGGCGACTCACGGGCGACCTTCCTGGACCCCGTGCACATCGCCCTGACCGACGCGCGCCATCCGATCGACTTCTTTCGGCAGGCTCAGGGGATCATCGTGGAACACGACGACCGGATACGGCCGCTGGTCGGTCGATGTGTGCTTGTCTACCTCGATCATATCCGGCTGCCGATCGCGTCGTTCTTCACCACCCCTCCGCTGTTGGCCTTCGGGGGTGTGAATGACCTGGGGCATATCGTTTCGCAGCGCGACATCCGTGCGATCGAAATCTACCCGCATCGTGCCACGATCCCGCGCGAGTTGCGAAACAATTATCGCCGTACGAGTTGTGCGCTCATGCAGATCTGGACGTCGATCGGCTGGTAGATCTGTCAGTTATCATCCAACGAGGGAAGGATCATGCGCGGTTGCATTCATCGGGGAGTTCGGCGGGGGCTGCGGCGAGCGACTCTGGCGGGGTTGGGCCTTCTGATCGCCTGCGGAGGAGATGCTCCCGTCATCCTGGTGGAGCACCCGATTGCGGATTCGGTGGACTTCGACCTTGAGGCTCGGCGGATCGAGCGGACATCTGCGTCGTCGGGCGATATGGTGCATCTCGCGTCCCGACTGGCCGATCATGAGGTGCTGGTCTCGATCGGCGTTGCGGGCGAAGGCGAGGTAGAGGCCCCTGGGCCGGAGGTATTCGGTCGGATCGTTGATGTGGCGGTGGTCGGTGCGGACCGTGTGGCTGTGCTGGACCAGATGGCCAGCCGCGTCGAGATCTTCGACCTCGACGGCCAGAGCCGGGGAGGGTTCGGGGGCCCCGGGGAGGGTCCCGGAGAACTTGACCTTCCCATCACCTTGCTGGTGCCCGATTCCACCGAGATCCAGGTACTGGACGCGGTCGGGAGGGTGCACCGCTTCACTGAAGATGCGGACGGCGAGTGGGTGTTCGAGGAGCGCACCGATATCGTCGGCTTTCCGCAGGACGCCTGTGTCGAGCTTGGGGGGGCTCGGACCGTGGTGCACATTCCAGCCGTGGCCCCGAGCGACGCCAGCCTGGCAGCCCGAGGGGTACTGCGTGTGCACGACCGCGACGGATCGGACTTGCGGTCGTTTGGCACGCCGTACCGGCACGAGCAGTTCCTCGTGGCGAACCGCATGCGGCGGGGGCAGGTGACCTGCACCGAGGGGGGTCACGTCGTCCTGGCGCTCGAGGGTGCCAACCGAGCGGCGGCCTGGGGTCTGGACGACGGGACGGAACTGTGGAACGGGATCCTGGAAGGCATCGAGATTCTGAAGCTGAGAGAGATGAGATTGCCGGACGGACGCCCCGGCGTGGGGCAGGACCCCCGGGGGGCGTCACGCTTCCACACCCTGATGGCCATCGAGCCGGTCGATGGGGATCGGGTCCTGCTTCAGTACGCCCGCTTCGCCTGGAGCGACGACCTCGGCGCGGCGAACTCCGAGGGGGTCGAAACGTGGATCCTGGACGCCGCCACCGGGGCGGGGGGAGTTGTGAGCGAGGCTGTGCCGCAGATCGGTGCGATCCGGGGATCGGTGGTGGTCTTCATTCACGAGGATCCCTATCCGCGGATCGAAGTGGCGCGGTGGTGACCGGATCAGTCGCGGCCCCGATCGTCGTGTAGCGTCTCGAGCGCTGCCCACGCCACCGCACCCGTGAATCCGCGGCGGGTCAGGAAGGCGAGCAGGCGACGACGGGCCCGGTCACGCGCCGGAGTCGGGGTGACGGACCGCAGGGCCGCCTGCAGGGTGGAGCCCTGGCGCCGGAACCAGCCCCGGGCCACCTCGCGCGCGAGTGCCTCGACGTCCACCTCTTCGTCGGCGAAGACGCGCTCGACAGCTTCGCGCGCCACCGCCTCGGTCACCCCCTTGCTCCGCAGCTCCTGGATCATCCGTCCCGGGCCTCGGGGGCGAAGGCTAGGAAAGGAAAGGACTAGGAGTTTCAACCGCCCTGTTGGTGGCGGAGGCAAGGTAGGGCGCGGGTTCTGGCTGAGCAAGCGCTGGACAAGTCGGGGAAGGTGGGGTCTGGCGTGAGGGCGAGAAGCGCCGGAGAGCAGTCGGAGGGGAGGTGGACGAAGCGCGATGGGAATCGGGGCCGGGAGGATGTTCGAATGGGCGGTGGCGGACGCCGCGGAGCGAGCACCGGACGGGCAGGGAGTCGGCGGGAAGGAGGTTCAGGACTCCCAGTCGTCGGGTAACGATCTGCCCGTCGCGTACGGCCAGTGCGGCTCCGGCATGCACCGTGCTGCCATCCCAAAGAAGCTCGGGTAACAACCAGGTGGTCATCGCTCACATCCCTCCGTGCGGTATGGAAGTCCTCCATGAATCCCTTCGACGTCGACCCGACCCGCCTCGTCGATTCGGTGATCGCCCTCGTGATCTCCTTCGCCCTGGCGCTCCCCCTGGCCTGGCACCGGGAGCAGAAGTCCCGGCTGCTGGGACTGCGCACCTTTCCCCTGGTCGCCGTGGCGAGCTGCAGCTACACACT
The DNA here is from genome assembly GCA_964406485.1 of uncultured Gemmatimonadaceae bacterium. Taxonomy (GTDB): domain Bacteria; phylum Gemmatimonadota; class Gemmatimonadetes; order Longimicrobiales; family Gaopeijiaceae; genus Gaopeijia. The sequence goes on from CAYORZ010000242.1 coordinate 2,574, forward strand.
GCTGGGCGCGGTCATCGCCGACGGTGACCCCAACGCCCTCTCGCGGGTGATCCAGGGACTCATGACCGGCATCGGCTTCGTGGGCGGCGGCGCGATCCTGAAGTCCAACGGGACGATCCGCGGCACCTCGACGGCCGCCGCCATCTGGGCCACCGGCGGCATCGGCGCGGCCGTGGCACTGGGCCGCATCGACCTCGGCATCGCCATCGGCGGCATCACCTTTCTCACCTTCCTGGTGCTCACCCCCCCAAGATCAGCACCATCATCGAAAACAAGTATAGAAACTTCCAAAACCTACCATTCCACATCAGTCCCCTCCTCCTTCGTGGAATTCGTAGCTGGCCAGCGTCCAATCCTGAGCTGGGGGCCATCCGGCAAGCGTCTCGATGCGCCCGTCAAAAGCACGAAGAATTGGACCCGGTAGCGGGAGCGCCTCTCCCAGCTTGGTCAGGCTCCGCACGTCGTAGACGTCGACCTGATAGCTCGCCGCGCGATGAGACGAAATGTGGGGGTCCAAATCGCGATGCTCCACGTAGAGCAGGCTATTCGTCGCCCATATCGACGAGATCGTCGTGAAGCTGCGCGCGAAGTCTTCGTATGTTCCTCGCTCTGCCGACGAGAACTCGAAGCGCACTGGGCGGCGTGCCTGCCGATAGCCGGGAGGTGGCGAGCCGAACTCGACCTCCTCACCGCCCTGGAGTACACGCAACGGATACTCCATCGAGGAGGCTACGAAGAGTCTGCCATCAAGTTGAGCAGCCCGGATCTGAAAGAATTCACCCCAGAACGGCGCCACACGGTCGGGGGCGAAACCGCCGCCACTCCACAGCAATTCACCATCAAGGTCGTAGTGAAAGAGCGACAACTCCGTATTGTGCGTGTCGGTACTCTCTACAAGAACACCTTCCTGGCCCACATGCAGTTCCATGGCGAATAGCTGCTGGCGCATTGGGATGCTACGCGCGATCGTGAAGTCGTCCCCTGCTACCTGCAGGCCCATCTCAATATCGGACAAGAGCATCGAGTCCGGTCCGAGGAACTCCGCGTCAACCACACGGGGCAGATCGCTTGGGTTCGATCGTGCGATCACGATCCGCTTCTCGGTGTCGATCAGCATGGCACGGTCCTGAACGCCGTCTACGACGA
>CAYORZ010000243.1:0-3698 GCA_964406485.1 uncultured Gemmatimonadaceae bacterium
GCTCGGCCTCGGCGACGGTGCGGGTGAGCGGCTTGTCGCACACCACATGGAACCCCGCGTCCAGGGCGGCCAGGGCGACCGGGTGGTGCAGGTGGTTCGGGGTGACGATCGTCACGACCTCGATCCGCTCGTCCGGAGGGAGCGCGGCCTCGGCACGCATCATGGCTTCGAACGACCCGTAGGCACGGGCGGGCTCGAGCCCGAGCTGCTCACCGAGGGCGGCTGATTTCTCCGGCACGCTCGAGAAGACGCCGGCGGTGAGCAGCCACTCCCCGTGGAGGGCGGCGGCCATCCGGTGTACACCGCCGATGAAGGCGCCCGGACCGCCCCCCACCATCCCGTAGCGGATCCGTGGACCGGGTCGGGTCACCCGACCGCTCCCGCGCGTCCCCCGACCCCCCCTGCGGTGTCCGCCACCGGACCGATGCGCTCGACCGCGTACCCTCCGCTGCGCCGGTCCCGCACCCACATCACCCCGAAGACCACGGCGAGAATGCCGCAGAGTGGCACGAGGTAGCGGAACGACATTCGCCCTCCGTAGTTGTCGGCGGGTCCGAGGAGTGCCTGGGCCTCGGCCACGTACCCGGGAGTGGCGTCGGAGTGGATCATCGCGCGCAGGGCGTTGGCCGTGGCGGGCTCGGGCAGCGCTTCGTCACTCGCCCCGGCGAGGACGTCGGTGGCCAGCGCCCGCGCCGCCGCGACGTCGGGATCGGTCGTCGCGGCCACCCCGGGATCGGCGACGAAACGCTCGAACAGCGCGCGCGTCTCGGCCACCGGCAGACGGTCGCCCATGGACCGGTCGGCGATCGCCCCCATCTGCGGCGCCGTCACGAGACCGACCGTGGCCATCCCGACCGTCCCCATCAACCCGAGGCCCACCGCCCCGGAACGGGGCACCCGCTCCGAGACGAAGCCGAGCATCGTCGGCCAGAAGTAGCAGACCCCCACGGCAAAGACGGTCGCTGCGGCAATCGTCGCGGCTCCCGTCGAGGCATGGCTCAGCCACAGGAGTCCCAGGCCGCCCACGACCGACGAAGCGAAGAGCACTCCGGTCGGCGAGAGCGATTCGACGATCGGTCCGGCCCTGAAGCGGAGGAGCGCCATGAGGCCGCTGATCCAGACGAGCACGAGAATCCCCGGCATTCCCCCGGCCTCGACCACCGCGGGTACCCACCGGTTCGGGCCCAGCTCGACCGACGCCGTCATCGCCATCGCGATCAGCATGACCCACATGAGCGGCGTGCCGAAGGCAGCGCGGAAGGCCTCGCCCACGCTCACCCCCGCCGCCACTCCCTCGGTGGCCGGAAAGCGCTGCCCCAGCAGCATGGCGCCGTAGATCAGGGTGGGCACCAGGATCAGCCCGACCTTGATCTGCCAGGCACCGATCCCCACCGCGTCGAGCCCAAAGGCCGCGAGCCCGCCGATCACGGCGCCGCCGGGGAACCAGACGTGGAACTGATTCAGCTTCACCGTCTTGTCTTCAGGGTAGAGGGCGGCGACCAGGGGATTGCACGCGGCCTCCACCAGGCCATTGGCCATGGCGATGATCAGCGCACCGACGAAGAGGGCCCAGAAGCCGGGGGCAAGAATCATCACCACCGGTCCGGCCAGGTGGCCGACGAACGAGAAGCGCAGGAGCGCCCTCATGCCGAGGGTGTCGGCGAGGGGGGCGAAGAGAAACTGCGAGAGAGCGAACCCCCACAGGGCGGCCCCCCCGATCCACCCCACCTCGGCGTTTGTCAGCACGAAGTCCCGCTTGAGGGCGAGCATGACCGCCCCCACCGTGGCGAAGGCGACCGAGGTGGCGATCAGGGCGACGCAGCTGCCGACGAAGAGTCGGTGACGGGGAACCGGGACGGGCATCGCTTGCTACTCCAGGCCGAGGTGACGGAGGACGGCGGGCGGGGGCGGTCCCCACTCGTGCAGGGGCACATTTCCGACATAGCCGATGTCGTTCATTCCCTCGTCGGTGGTGTAGAACGCGGCGGCGGTCAGGTCGCGGATCTTGTCGAAGAAACGCGAGGCGTGCAGAAGTTCGGGGGCGGTGGTGGGGCGGTAGCAGATGTCGTCGCAGATCGCATGCTGCTGCGAGAGGGTGAGGTCGCGAAAGCGTCGTCCCTCTCCGAAGCGCCACGCTGCCTCCCGGTCGAGCCACCGGAGTCCACCGCGCACGAGAACCAGGTCGCGCTGCATGCCCTCCATCGGGGCGCTGACCCATTCGTCGATGTACTCCACCGCCCCGACCTCGCTGGCCGACGGCGAGACGTCGTCGGCCGGGATGATCACATCGACCAGTGCCACCAGTCCCTCCCGCTCCTCTTCGGTGAGGACGAGGTCCCAGGGGCGGGTGGGGCGCACGAGGTCGGGGTCCCAGGGCCATCCGCGTGCTCGCGGGTTTCCCCCGGTGACCGCCCCCTCGAAGGCGGCGGACTCCCGGGTGCCGAGGTCGCCCGAGATCGTGCCCGCGGCCCCGGCCGGGTCGCCGGAGACGGAAGGGTCGCCCGGCTCGCAGGCGGTCGCGCCCAGGGTGGCGCCCCCGGCTGCCGCGAGTCCCATGAGCTTGAGTGCCTCCCGACGGCCCATTCCCCGGGCCGGAGGGGAAGCGGCCGGGGGCGCCATCGGGAGCTCCACCCCCCCGGATCGGGTGACCCGGGGGAGGTCGTCGGAGCCGTGATCGACCGGATCGGTCGCGGGGATCTCGTCACGCATCGTTCATCTCCGCTCAGAGGGCCTGACGGGCGAGCTGCTCGACCAGGTACTCCGACGACCGCCAGGCGATCGCCATGATCGAGAGGGTGGGGTTCTTGTCGGCATTGCTCACGAAGGCCCCCCCGTCCGTGCAGAAGAGGTTGGGGACCTCCCACGACTGGCAGTACTGGTTGAGGACCGAATCGCGGGGGTTGTCGCCCATCCGCACCCCGCCGACCTCGTGGATGATCTGTCCCGGACGGGCGATGGCGTCGCGTCCGTCGTCGGCCACCGTGCTCGTCACTGTCCCCCCCATCGTCTCGATGATCGCCGCGAAGGTGTGGTGCATGTGGCGCGCCTGGTTGAGCTCGTGCTCCGACCACTCCCAGTGGAAGCGGAGGGTGGGGATTCCGTACCGGTCCACTCCGTCGGGATCGATCTCGCAGTAGCAGTTCTCGTTGGGGATCATCTCGCCCCGACCGTCGAACCAGAGGAAGGAGCCGTAGTAGCGGCGCATCTCTTCCTTGAAGCGGACTCCGTAGGCGCCTTCGGTCCACCGCTGCATCCCGCCGAAGGTGCCGCCGCCCGGCATGCGGCGTCCTCCGCCGAACTCGATGTGGTAGCCCCGTGCGAAGTCGAGCTGGCCGGCGGCCTGCTCCTGGTAGAGCCACCACGGCATGTAGAGATGCCCGCCCGAGGCACCGTCGGTGTTGTGGGCCGGAAGATTCTCGAGGGCGGGGATCTGCCCGCCGACCCCGGCCCCGACCGTGTCCATCACGTACTTGCCGACGAGTCCGCTGCCGTTGCCGATCCCGTCGGGAAAGAGGCTGCTCCTCGAATTCAGCATGATGCGCGCGGATTCGCAGGCCGAGGCGGCGAGAACGACCACGCGTCCGCGCACGTGTTCGTCGATCCCCGTCTGCTTGTCGATGTAGTGGACGCCCGATGCGCGCCCGCGCGCGTCGACCGTGACCTCGCGGACCATCGCATCGGTCCGGATCTCGAGGTTG
>CAYORZ010000244.1:0-2462 GCA_964406485.1 uncultured Gemmatimonadaceae bacterium
CCTTCCCGCGACAGCCTACCTCAAGGGGCAGCGGGCGAAGCAGCTGCTTCTGCGTCGCACGCTCGACGATCTCTTCGCCGACTGCGACGTGGTGGTGCAGACCTCGCCTGTGCCCTTCGACATGATCGGACTCCCCCTGATCACCTTCCCGATCGGGATGCGCACCACCGACGCCGGAGACACGCTCCCCGTGGGGATCATGCTCGGGGGACTCCCGTGGGCCGAGGACCGCCTTCTCGCCCTCGCCGCCGGGTGGCAGGCGGTCACCGACTGGCACCGTCGTCGCCCGCCGGAGCCGGTGCGGGAGGCAGCGCTTCCCGTGGGCGCACGGGGACGGGTCGACATCCACGAGGTAGACGCTTTCGGCGAATGAACCGCTCCGGCGGGGACCCGTCGCGGGGTCCCCCCGGGGGGGACCTCTTGACCCGGGACTGCGTTCCTGGACATGGTGGAGTTCGCACCCTTCCCCACGGACCGGAGGCGCCATGTCGGGTGGCAGCAGGGAGCAGCTCGTGCATCGGGCCGCCGTCATCGAGGGACACATGCGTGCGGTGAAACGGCTGATCGGTGACGATCGCCCGGTGCTCGAGATTCTCGCGCAGCTCCGTGCCGTGCGCTCCTCGTTGAGCCGCCTCCAGCACCTGCTCTTCGAGGAATACGTCGAGGCACTCCTTCTCGAACTGGACACCCCCGAAGGGCGGGCGGCCGCCGTGGCCGAGATCCGCGCGGGGATGGAGACATTGGCATGAGTGAGCGTGTGACGGCCCCGCGCGCCGTCGTCATCGACGGTCGCTCCCTCGACCTGGCGACGGTGGGAATCGTGGCCGAGGCCGAGCGGATCGACATCCGGCTCGACCCCGAGGCCCGCGCGCGGATGGAGGCCTCGCGGGCCGTCGTCGATCGCGCGCTGGCCGGCAACGAGCGGGTCTACGGCATCAGCACCGGCTTCGGTCGCCTCGCCGAAGTCTACATCGGCGAGAATCGCCGTCAGGAACTCCAGCTCAATCTGGTCCGGAGCCACTCGTCGGGGTTCGGCCGCCCCCTCCCGCGAGCCGAGGTGCGGGCGATGATCCTCCTCCGCGCAAACGCCCTCGCCCGCGGGAATTCGGGGTGCCGTCCCGCCCTCGTGGAACGGCTTCTCGACTTTCTCCGCCTGGGGCTGACCCCGCTCGTGCCCGAGGTGGGGAGCGTGGGCGCCAGCGGCGACCTCGCCCCGCTCGCCCACGCTGCGCTCTGTGTGGTCGGTGAGGGGCAACTCGACGACGGCACGGGACTCCGCCCCACCGCCGAAGTTCTCGCGGAGCACGGCCTCGAGCCGATCCCGCTCCTCGAGAAGGAAGGCCTCGCCCTCATCAACGGGACCCAGGCGACGACCGGGCTCGGCGTCCTCTCCGCCCTCGCCGCGCGCCGGGCCATCGAGACGATCGAGGTGGCGGGCGCGACCTCGCTCGAGGGACTGAAGGGAACGCCCGCCCCCTTCTTCGCCGGCGTCCACGAGGCACGGCCGCACCCCGGCCAGGAGGTGAGCGCCGCCCGGCTGCGCGCCCTCCTCGCGGCGTCCGACATCCGGGAGTCCCACCGGTACGACGACCCCCGGGTCCACGACGCCTACTCGTTGCGCTGCATGCCGCAGGTCCACGGGGCGGCCCGCGAGGTGCTGGGGTATGTGGAACGGGTGCTTACCGTCGAGTGCAACGCCTCGACCGACAACCCCCTCGTCTTTGCCCCCGATCGCGAGGGGGACTCGGGGCGGATCGTGAGCGCCGGGAATTTCCACGCCCAGGTGGTGTCGCAGGCGCTCGACTTCCTGGCCATCGCCCTCGTCGACCTCGCGGCCATCTCGGAGCGGCGGATCGAGCGGTTGCTGAACCCCGACCTCTCCGGGCTTCCCGCCTTCCTCGCCCGTGACCCGGGGGTGGAGTCGGGCTTCATGATCGCCCAGGTGGCCGTGGTCGACCTCCTGGGCGAGATGCGGGTGCTCGCCCACCCGGCCTCGGTCGACTCGGTGAGCACCAGCGCGGCGAAGGAAGACCATGTGAGCATGGGGATGGCGGCGGCGCGCAAGTTGCGGCGGGTCGTGGAGTGCCTCGAGTACGTGCTGGCCATCGAGCTCATGGTTGCGGCCCAGGCGCTCGACTTCCACCGCCCCCTCCACCCGGGGGTCGGGGTGCGGCGGGCGGTGGGCGAAATCCGGACCCGGGTGGCCCCCCTCGAGGGCGACCGGGTGCTCACCGACGACATCGAGGCGCTCCGGAGCATGGTTCGCGACGGAGTGTTCGCAGATCTGCATCGCGACCTCGCGGCCGATGCGGAGTCCCCTACCTCTCCCGACTGACGGAGTCGAGGCGATGCCCGTTCCTTCTTCCACCGGGGCACCCTCTCGTGCCCGACGCGTTCGCGCCCCCCGGGGCACCACACTGCGCTGCCGCGGGTGGCTGCAGGAGGCTGCCCTCCGGATGCTG
>CAYORZ010000244.1:2472-3673 GCA_964406485.1 uncultured Gemmatimonadaceae bacterium
GAACAACCTCGACCCCGACGTGGCCGAGCGCCCCGACGACCTCGTGGTCTACGGGGGTACGGGGCGGGCCGCGCGCAGCTGGGACGACTTCGACCGCATCGTCGCGAGCCTCGAGACCCTCGGCGACGACGAGACCCTGGTCGTCCAGTCGGGGCGGCCGGTGGGGATCTTCCAGACCCACCGCGACGCCCCCCGCGTGCTCATCGCCAACAGCAATCTGGTCGGCCGGTGGGCGACGTGGGAGCACTTCCGCGAGCTGGAGCGCGCCGGTCTCACGATGTACGGGCAGATGACGGCCGGCTCGTGGATCTACATCGGCAGCCAGGGGATCCTCCAGGGGACGTACGAGACGTTCGGCGCCCTCGCGCGCAAGCATTTCGACGGATCCCTCGCCGGCCGGTGGACCCTCACGGGGGGACTCGGAGGGATGGGTGGGGCCCAACCCCTCGCGGTGACGATGAACGGCGGGGCGTGCCTCGCAGTGGAGGTCGACGCGGAACGGATCGAGCGGCGCGTCGCCACCGGCTACTGCGACGAGATGGCGACCGACCTCGACGCGGCGCTCGCGCGGGTGCTGGAGGCGGCGGCGGCGGGAGAGGCGCGGTCGGTGGGGCTGGTCGGGAACTGCGCCGAGGTGCTCCCCGAGCTGGTCCGCCGGGGGGTGGTGCCCGATGTGGTCACCGACCAGACGTCGGCCCACGATCCGCTGAACGGCTACCTCCCTGCCGGCCTGAGCCTGGCCGAGGGGGCCACCTTGCGCGAGGCCGATCCGGCGGAGTACGAGCGGCGGTCGCTGGAGTCGATGGCCGTGCACTGCCGGGCGATGGTCGACTTCCAGAAGGCGGGGAGCATCGTCTTCGATTACGGCAACAACCTGCGCGGTCACGCGCACGACGCCGGCTTCGCCGATGCCTTCGCATTTCCGGGCTTCGTGCCCGCCTACATCCGCCCCCTCTTCTGCGAGGGGAAGGGGCCGTTCCGGTGGGCGGTGCTGTCGGGCGACGAGGCAGATCTGGCGCGCACCGACGAACTGGTCCTCGAGCTCTTCCCCGACGACGAACATCTCGTGCGGTGGATCGAACTCGCCCGCGAGAAGGTGGCGTTCCAGGGACTGCCGGCCCGCATCTGCTGGCTCGGCCAGGGCGAACGCGCCCGCTTCGGGCTGGCGCTGAACGACCTGGTGGCGCGGGGCGAGCTCTCG
>CAYORZ010000245.1:0-3648 GCA_964406485.1 uncultured Gemmatimonadaceae bacterium
CATCTCGGCGACGATCAGGTCGGCGGTCTCTCCCTCGTAGAAGCCGGCGGGCCCGAGGTCGCGGACCCGCTCCAGGGTGCGGGCGAGGTCGGGCTGCCGCAGGGTGTCTCCGAGGGCGGGGGGCTGCCCGTCCCGGGGGAGGAACTGGGCGGCGGAGGCCTCGAAGGCGCTCAGTTCCTCGATCATCGAGGGGGTGAGGGAGCGAAGGAAGCGTTCGCCGGTCTCGAAGCCCCGGGCGAGTTCGATCGCGGGGGCCAGGAGGCGCTCCCAGGGGAGCGTGCCGAAGCGCTGGTGGGCTTCCCACATCCCCATCACGGTGCCCGGGACGCCCGCCGCGAGATGCCCGACCACCGACGCGTCGGTGACGTTGCCCTCGGCGTCCAGGAACATGTCGCGGGTGGCGGCCCCCGGGGCGACTTCGCGGTAGTCGAGCGCGGCCACCGTCCCGTCGGCCATCCGGACCACCAGGAAGCCTCCTCCCCCGATGTTGCCCGCTTCGGGATTCACCACGGCCAGGGCAAACGACACGGCGATGGCGGCGTCCACGGCGTTCCCCCCTTCCCGGAGCACGTCGACCCCCACCTGCGAGGCGAAGGCGTCGGTGGTCACGACCATCCCGCTGTCGGCGGTCACGGGGTCGGTTGGTGCGAAGCGCCAGCTCTCGGCCCAGGGGGCCGCGTCGGAGGCCCCGTCGTCTGCGCACCCTGCCGCGACAAGGATCGCGGAGAGGAGCCCGGCTCCGACACGGCGGACTCCCGGGCGGCCCCCCCGGGGGCGGGCGGAAGGTGCCGGTCCGGCGGCAGGCCGGTCCGGACGGGAGGGGGCGGAGGGTGAAGCGGGGGTCGGCATCGGCATGGTGGAGGGGTCCGAGGGTGGAGCGGAGGTCCGGAAACGGGCTCAGGCGAGATCGTCGAGAAGCGCCAGCGCCGCCCGCACGAGGGCGGCCGACGCCAGGGGGAGGACCGCCTCGTCGATATCGAAGCGCGGGTGGTGGTGGTGGCGAGGTTCGGCGGGTGCCGCACCCAGCCAGAAGAAGACTCCGGGGACGCGCTGCGCGAAGAAGGCGAAGTCCTCGGCCGCGAGCACCGGGAGCATGGGGAGGACCCGATCCTCGCCGAATTCCCCGGTGAGGGCACGGGCGACCGCGGTGGTGGCTCGCGCGTCGTTCACCACCGGGGGGTAGCCCGGACGGATCGTCAGTTCGGCCTCGCCGTCGGGCGCCGCAGCCCCGGCAAACGCCCCCCGCACGGCGCGGCGGAGGGTGTCGCGCACCTCTTCCTCGAAGTAGCGGAGGGTGCCCTCCAGCCGGACCCGATCGGCGAGGACGTTGGGGGCCCGCCCTCCCTCGATCCGGCCGAAGGTCACGACCCCCGCCGAAGTCGGCGGGATCCGTCGCGACACGGCGTGCTGCGCGGCCACCACTCCCTGCGCGGCGAGCACCAGGGCGTCGACGCCCTCGTGCGGGAAGGCGGCGTGGGCCGCCCGCCCCCGCACCTCGACGACGAGTTCCTCGCTCCCCCCCATCACCGGGCCCGAGGCGATCAGGAAGACGCCGGCCGGGATGTGCGCCCCGAGGTGGAGTCCCGTCACGGCCCCCACGCCCTCGAGCGCCCCGTCGGCGAGCATCCGGCTGGCCCCGCTCAGCCCCTCGTCGTCGACCGTTTCTTCGCACGGCTGAAAGAGAAGGCGGACGGTGCCCGGGAGCCTGCCGGCGTCGCGGAGTGCGACGAGGAGGGTGGCCGCGCCCAGGAGGCCGGCGGTGTGGCCGTCGTGGCCGCAGGCGTGCATCACCCCGGGGACGGTGGACCGGTATTCGGCCGGGGCGTCGGGGGACTGCTCGATCGGGAGGGCGTCCATGTCGGCGCGCACGGCGACGAGGGGGCCGGGGCCCCCCACGACGTCGGCAACCACGCCGGTCCGCCCCACTTCGCGCCGCACGCGCAGTCCCAGATCCTCGAGATGCTGCGCCACCACGCCGGCCGTCCGCCACTCGCGGAAGCCGAGTTCGGGGTGGCGGTGCAGGTCGCGACGGATCGCGGTCAGGGTATCGGACAGCGCCCGGGCGCGGGTGAGGAGGGAAGGGTCGGGCATGGAAGGGGGGCAGGGGGGGAACGTCTCTCCCGACGGTAGCGCCTCCGCTTGCGGGGCGCGAGGGGCGGGCGGCGCCGGGGAGTGGTCGGCGGCCCTTCCGGCAAATACCTTGCAGCTTCCGGACCGTTGCCGCGGCGTTGCCTCCCGAAGTTCGCGGCCGTGGTTTGCCCGCACCCGCACCCCGGGGAGAGTTGCGCGCTTGCAACGTCTGATCGGATTGATGAGTGGCACTTCGCTCGACGGCCTCGACGTGGCGCTGGTCCGGGTGGAGGAAGGCAGCGGCGCCCGCCCGGGGTGGACGCTCGAGGCCTTCATCAGCCGCCCCTACCCGCCGGAGCGGAGGGCTCGTCTCCTGGAGGCGATCACGGCCGGCACCCCACCGGCGCTCGCCCGCCTCCACGCCGATCTCGGCGAGTGGTTCGCCGAGGGGGTCATCGACCTCCTGGATGGCGCCGCGGTCGACCCCCGCGACGTGACCGCGATCGGAAGCCACGGCCAGACGATCTGGCACGAACCCCCCGCAGGGGGGACGCGGGGGGTCACCCTCCAGCTGGGAGATCCCGCCACGCTCGCGGCGCGCACGGGGATCGACGTGGTGGCCGACTTCCGCGCGGCCGACGTGGCGGCGGGGGGGGAGGGCGCGCCCCTCGTCCCCTGGCCCGACCACCTCCTCTTCTCCGTCCCCGGGCGAGGGCGGATCGTGCTCAACATCGGGGGGATCGCCAACCTCACCTGGCTCCCCCCGGGGGGCGACCCGGCCGAGGTGATCGCCTTCGACACCGGGCCGGACAACGTCCTGATCGACCACGCCACCGTCCTCGCGAGCGGGGGGCAGGACTCCTTCGACGCTGGCGGTCGGAGGGCGGCCGCCGGCCGGGTCCTCCCCGACGTCCTCCAGGACCTCCTCGCCGACCCCTTCTTCGACCGCCCGCCGCCCCGCTCGACGGGGCGGGAACGCTTCGGGCCCGCGCGGGTCGAGCAGCTCGCGGCCCGCCTCGGTCTCGAGCAGCCGGGCGACGCCGGGTGGAACGACCTCCTCGCCACCCTCGCCGAGCTGACCGCGGTCACCCTCGCCGAGGCGATCCACCGGTGGGTCCCGGTCGCGGGACTCCACGAGGTGCTGATCGCGGGCGGGGGGAGCCACAACCGGCACCTCGTCGCCCGGCTGGGGGCCGCGCTGCAGGCGCGCGGGATCGCCGCGCCCCTCCGCACCGGCGCGGAGGCGCTGGGCGTCGACCCCGACGCCCGCGAAGCGGTGGCCTTCGCGATCCTCGCGTGGGCCCACCTGGAGCGCCGGTCCGCCAACCTGCCGCAGGTCACGGGGGCGGCGGGCCCGAGGGTCCTGGGCTCCTTCACCCCCGCCCCCCGCGCGCTCGACCCGGCACACGGCGCACGCCGGGTCGCCGGGGGGAGGGGGGCGGCGCGGTGAGCCCCCGGCGCCCCCTTCCGGCCGTCGTCGCGGTGGTGGCCGCCCTCGCCCTCCTCGCCGCGGGGTGGGCGTTGCGGGCCACCTACCACCCGGCCCCTCACAGCGGCGGCGACACTGCGGGATCCGTC
>CAYORZ010000246.1:0-2627 GCA_964406485.1 uncultured Gemmatimonadaceae bacterium
GAGGCTCTCCTCCAGCTCGGTGAGGCGCTCGTCGGCGGCGCCGGTGAGCTCCTGGGCGTCCTGCGTCGCTTCGATGCGGTTGCGCGCGACCTCGGCCTCGAGTTCGGCCAGGCGCTCGGTTGCGGCGCGGCGGATCTCGCGCGCTTCCTCTGCCGTGGCACCCGAGAGGTCGTCGAGGCGCGACATCACCTCGGTCTCGGTGCGGGCGGCGGTGGTCTCGAGTTCATTCCACCGGTCGCTCGACTCGGTCGCCATCTCGGCGCGCATCCCCTGGAGCTCGTTGCGGATCTCGTCGAGGGCCGATCCCACATCACTGCGGAACTCGCTCAGTTCGGCCATGGTGGCGTCGGCTGCGGCCGACATCTCGGACTGCACCTCCTCGAGGTCGTCCACGCGGCCGTCGTCGGCACAGGCGGTGGCGACAACGGCGGTGGCGAGCGCGAGGATCAAGGTCGATGGGCGATTCATGGTATGCCTCCGGGTTCTTGCTTGGGAACGGCGAGTCTGGTTCGCCACCGGAATTCGAAGCAGACCCCGTGCCACAACGGGCTCCGTCGCGGAGGAATGCGGTGATCGGGAGGGGCGAGGCGCCCGGGGGCGAGGCGCGACGGCCCCACTTCGTCGACGGAAGCGCAAGGGGCGATTTCGTTCCGCAACGGGGTGGGGACGGGCGCGCGAAGGAAACCGGCGCCGCCTTCCCGGCGTAGGAGGGGCATGAAGCTCGTGCGCTGGAGCCGATCCCGGTGGGGCCTCGTCCTCGCTCTTCTCGTCGACGTCGCGCTCGGGGGGCCGCGCCTTCCGGACCTCTCGAACGGCCCGTCGCTCGCGGCCGCCATCGCGGCCCAGGAGTCGATGACGGCCGAGTGGATGGCGCTCGACGGTGTGGTGGGGACCGCGGTCGGGATCGACTCGCACGGCGATCCCGTCGTCACCATCTACCTCACCGCCCTCGGGGCGGCGCGGTTCCCGGCCACCGTGCAGGGCGTTCCGGTGCAGCTCCGGCTCACCGAGCCCTTCCGCGCCCTCGGCGAGCTTCCCCGCACCGCCACCGACGACATCGACCGACGCGGGGTCTTTCCGCGCCCGGTTCCGATCGGGGTGAGCAGCGGCCATGGCGGCGTCACCGCCGGGACCCTCGGCGCGCGGGTGGTCGCGGGCGGGCGCCACTTCGCCCTCGGCAACAACCACGTCTACGCCAACAACAACGCCGGCTCCCCCGGCGACCCCCTCCTGCAGCCGGGGGTGGCCGACGGCGGGCGCGCTCCCGACCACACGGTCGCCACCCTCCACGACTTCGAGCCCATCGCGTTCTGCCAGGGGCGGCTGCACTGCCCCTGGAATCGAATGGACGCCGCCATCGCGATCACCACCCCCGACGATGTCGGCTCCGCGACTCCGGACGACGGCTACGGGACTCCGCGCACGACACCCGTCGAGGCCACCCTCGGGATGGCGGTGCAGAAGTACGGTCGCACGACCGGCCTCACCCGCGGGCGCGTCACGGGGATCAACGCGGTGATCGATGTGAGCTACCGCGCCGGCACCGCCCGCTTCGAAGACCAGATCCTGATCTCGGGGGACGGCTTCAGCGCGGGTGGGGACTCGGGGTCGCTCATCGTGTCGGACGGCGTGCTCATGGCGGACCGGCGTCCGGTGGGGCTCCTCTTTGCCGGGAGTCCCACGAGCACCATCGCCAACCCGATCGGAGTGGTGCTCGACCGTTTCGGCGTGGCGATCGACGACGGGCGACGCCCGTGATGGACCCGGCCCTCAAGGCGGCCCAGCGACGCCTGGGCGAGCAGGTGCTCGGCCGACCCGGTGTGGTGGGAACCGCCGTCGGAATGTCGCGAGGGGAAGTCTGCCTGAAGGTGCTCATCGCCGACGAACGGGGGCGGCACGGCCTGCCGCGGCAGGTGGACGGCTACCGGGTCGCGGTGGAGCGCACGGGCCAGATCCGCCGACGCTGATCCGCGGCGGGGCATCGGGTCACGGGCCACTCGGCGCGCCTCCCCGTGCGCGCAGCACGATCCCCCCTTACTGTTGGTGGCTTCCTCTCCCTCTCTCCGCTGGAGCCGCCCGCATCGTGACTCGTCCGAACCCCGCGTCGACCCTCTGCGTCTTCCTCGCCCTCGTCTCTGCGCCCGCCGTTCTCGCCGGGCAGGGGACCCTCGAGGACTACCGCCGCGCCGCCACCCTCGAGGAGCGCTACCAGGGCCTCGTCGTCCACACGATCGACGATGCCTGGTGGAGCGAGGAGTCGGGTGCCTTCGTGCTGCGCCGGAGCGTGGCGGGCGGCCACGAGTTCATCTCGCTCGACCCCCGGACCGGCGACGAGACCGTGATCGCCGAACCGGAGCGGCCTTCGCCCCGGGGATTCGGGGGTGGGGGAGACGTCGGCCGTTCTCCCGACGGACGCTTCGAGGTCGTTGCCGAAGGCCACAACATCGTCGTCCGCAGGACGCTCCCCGAGGGGGAAGGCGAAGAGATCTATCGCACGCGCGACGGTACGGAGGGCAACGCCTACCAGCTTCGCACCGTGCGGTGGTCGCCCGCATCGGACCGTTTCGTGATCCACCGGGTCGAGCCGGGCCACGAGCGGCTGATCCACTTCATCGAGACGGCTCCCC
>CAYORZ010000246.1:2637-3641 GCA_964406485.1 uncultured Gemmatimonadaceae bacterium
CCCCGACCAGGTGCAGCCCCGCCTGCACACCTTCGAGTACACGAAGCCGGGCGACCGCCTCGACCGGCGGCAGCCCGTGCTGATCGATCCCGTCGGAGGGACGGCACTCGACATCGACGACCGCCTCTTCCGCGACGCCTACTCCCTCTCGGTCCCGCAGTGGAACGCGGACGGGCGCTCCTTCACCTTCGAGTACAACGCGCGCGGGCACGGGCGTTAACGGGTGATCCGCGTCGATGCCGCCACCGGTGAGCACCGCACCCTTATCTACGAGAACCCCGAGACCGTCTTCTACTACCGGCCCTCGCGGCAGAGCGGCAAGTACTTCCGACATGATCTCGAAGACGGTCGGATCGTCTGGATGTCGGAGCGCGACGGGTGGAACCACCTCTACCTCCACGACGGCGAGACCGGCGACGAGATCCGTCAGATCACCCGAGGGGAGTGGGTCGTGCGCGACGTCGACCACGTCGACGAGGAGCGGGGCGAGATCGTCTTCGCGGCGTCGGGGATGGACCCGGAGCGCGACCCCTACTTCGTGCACTACTACCGCATCGGTCTGGACGGGAGCGGGCTTGCCCCCCTCACCGAGGCGGACGGCGACCACCAGGTGCTCTTCTCGCCCGACCGCTCGGTCTACCTCGACACCTGGTCGCGTCTCGACCTCCCGCCCGTCACGCAGCTGCGGCGGGCCTCCGACGGCGCAATCCTCGCCGAGCCCGGACGCGGCGACCACTCCGCGCTCCTCGCAGCGGGGTGGCGTCCCCCCGAAGTCTTCTGGGCGATGGGCCGCGACGGCCGCACCCCGATCCGGGGCATTATCCAGCGGCCGTCGAACTTCACCTCCGACCGCCGCTGGCCCGTGGTGGAATCGATCTACGCCGGTCCCCACGACTTTCACGTGCCCACGGCCTTCACGCCCGTCCTCCCCCGGGGGATGGCCGAAGTGGCCGAGCTCGGCTTCGTCACCGTCATGATCGACGGGATGGGGACCTCGGGACGCT
>CAYORZ010000247.1:0-3638 GCA_964406485.1 uncultured Gemmatimonadaceae bacterium
CAGCGGCTCTACGTCGGTGCCGTGGAGGCCGACGGCGCCGGCGGTCCCCGGGCGTCCGACCCCCCTCACCCCCACCCGCCCGTCTCCGACCCATGACGTCGCCTCCCCCCAGGATCTCGCGCACCCAGCGCTGGCTCGACCTCGTCGCGTACCTGGTGAGCCGTCGCACGCCGGCGACGGTGGAGGAGATCCGCGAGAGAGTCCCCGGGTACGCCATGGCCCTCGCCGGCGGCACGAAGGAGGAATCCGTCCGGAAGATGTTCGAACGCGACAAGAAGGAACTGCGCGACCTGGGACTCCCGATCGAGACGGTCACCACCACCCTCGACGGGAACCCCGCCGAGGGATACCGGCTGGCGTCGCGGTCGCTCTACCTGCCCTATCTGAAGCTCCTTCGCGACGACGACGAACCCCGGGGGCCCGCGCTCCCTCCCGGGACGCAGGTGCTGGAAGTGCGGGCCGACGAGGCCGCCGACGCGGTGCGCGGGGTGGAGACCCTCGCCGCCCTCGAAGGCTTCCCCCTCCGGAGCGAGGCGCGCTCGGCGCTGCGGAAGCTGACCTTCGATCTCAGCGAGGCGCTCGACGCCCGGGTGACGAAGCGGGTCGAAACGAGTGACGGACCCGATGTGCAGCAGCTTCTCGGGCCCCTCACCCGGGCAGTGACCGAACGGCGCACCGTGACCTTCGGGTACCACGGGCTCACGCGCGACGACCACTCCGAACGGCGGGTGCAGCCCTGGGGACTGGTCCACCGCCTGGGGCACTGGTATCTGGTCGGCCACGACGAGGGCCGCGTCGTTCGCCGCCTCGTCCGGGTGTCGCGCAGGACCGACGTCGAGCCGGTCGCCGCCCCCCCCACCCCCCACTTCCACCCGCCGGACGACCTCGATCTCGCGGAGTGGACGCGCAACCACCCCTGGCACCTGGCCGGCGCCGAGACGCCGCAGAGCGTGACCGTCCGCTTTGCCTTCCCCCGCTGCCTCCACCTCGAGCGGGAGGGGATCGGCGAGGAAGTCTCCCGCGAGAGCGACGGGTCGGTCCGTCGTCGCTTCACGGTGCGCAACCGCGCCGCCTTCCTCGGCTGGCTTCTCACCTTCGAAGGCGACGCCGTGATCGAGGAACCGACCGCCTGGACCGACGACTTCCGCGCGATCGCCGCCTCGGTCGCGGCCCTCCACGAGGATCCGGAGCATTCCGATGAGTGAACACCGGGGGGCCACCGCCGAGCTCGGCCGACTTCTCTACCTGGTGCCGAGGGCGATGCGCCCCGAAGGCGTCTCGCTCGGTGCCCTCGCGGACGAGCTCGGGGTGACGCCTCGCCGGCTCCTCAAGGACATCGAGATCCTGACCGCGCGGGCGTACTACCTCGAGCCCGGCGCCGGGAGCGAGTTGCAGGTCTTCGTCGAGGGCGACCGCCTCTCGATCTTCTCGACGGGGGCCTTCCGCCGCCCGGTCCGGCTGACCGCAGCCGAGGCCTTCTGCGTCGCGCTCGGACTCCGCGCCGCCGGACTCCGCGACTCGACGCTGCGGACCCGCCTCGAGCGCGACCTCGCCCTCCCCGGGGTCGACGAGGTCGACGACGGGGTCTTCACTTCCGACGCCTGGTCCTCGCCGGCGGATCAGCTGCAGGCGACGCTGCACGACGCGATCCGGGCGCGGCGGCCCGTGCGTTTCGGCTACCTGAAGCCGGGCGAGAGTGTCCCGGAAGTGCGCAACGTCGACCCGTGGGGACTCCTCCACGCCGAGGGCCGGTGGTATCTGCCGGCCCGCGACCACGACGCCGGCGCCCTCCGCGTCTTCCGCCTGGACCGGATGACCGGAGCCCACCTTCTCGAGGGGTCGTTCACGCCCGAGGAGTGGTCCGTGGACCAGTTCGTGCAGGGCGGGCGCGTCTCGTTCCGGGCCGACGGCGACGAGCTTCCGCCGACCGCCCGCGTCCGCTACGGGCCGGCGGTCGCCCGGTGGGCGAGAGAGCGGTGGGCGGGAGAGGACGACGACAAGGGAGGGTGGATCGTCGAACACGAGTTGCTCGATCCGGGGTGGGTCGTGCGGCACGTGCTCGAGTACGGGGCCGACGCCGAACTTCTCTCGCCGCGCTCCCTCCGGAAGGTGCTCGCCGACACCGCGCGCCGCATGGCCCGCGGCGGCGAGCCGGAGTCCCCCACACGCTGACCCCGTGACCCCTCCGGGGGACCGGCCTCCGGGACGCGGGAGCGGGCAGGGGGGGCCACGATTGGTTATCGTGGGGGGTGAAGACGCGCACCTACCGATCCATTCTCGCCCTCTGGCTGCCGCTTGCGGCCACATGGCTGATGATGTCGGTCGAGGGTCCCATCCTCGCCGCGGTCATCGCCCGCCTCGCCGACCCCACCTACAACCTCGCGGCCTACGGCGTCGCCTTCGCCTTCGCGATCCTGGTCGAGGCGCCGGTGATCATGCTGATGAGTGCGTCGACCGCGCTGGTGGAAAACGCGACGAGCCTCAAGCGCATGCGACGCTTTGCGGCCGCCCTCAACGGCATCGCCACCGCCATGCTCCTGGTGGTGCTCATCCCCCCCGTCTACTCCATGGTGGCGCTGGAGCTGATGGAGCTGCCCGACGAGGTCGCCCGCATCACCTACGGCTCGCTCTGGATCTTCCTGCCGTGGCCGGCGGCGATCGGGTACCGCCGCTTCTTGCAGGGACTCCTGATCCGCGCCAACCGCACCCGGCTGGTGGCGGCGGGCACCGTGATCCGCCTGACGGCGATGGTCGTCGTCGCCCTCCTGCTCGCCGTTTTCGCCGATCTTCCCGGTGCGTGGGTGGGGGCCGCGGCCCTCTCCGTCGGGGTGGTGGTCGAGGCGCTCGCCGCCCGCTACATGGCCGCCGAAACGTTGGCCGAGCTGGCTGCAACTCCGCCCCGTCACCCGGATCGGGTCCCCGACTACCGCGACATCTCGTCGTTCTACCTTCCCCTCGCCCTCACCTCGCTGATCGGGCTCACCGTCCAGCCGCTCCTGACCTTCTTCATGGGGCGCGCGCCCTCGCCCCTGGAATCGCTGGCCGTCTTTCCGGTGGTGCACGCCCTCTCGTTCATGTTCCGCTCCTTCGGACTGAGCTATCAGGAAGCGGCCATCGCCCTCCTGGGACGCCACAACGAGCATATCGCCGTGATGACCCGCTTCGGGGTGATGCTCGGGCTGGTGACCTCGGGGGCGCTGGCGCTCGTGGCCTTCACTCCCCTCGCCGGCGTCTGGTTCGAGCGCGTCTCGGGACTCACCCCCGAACTCGCGGCCTACGCCGTCCTCCCCACCCGGATTCTCGTCCCCCTCCCCGCCCTCTCCGTGACCCTCTCGCTCCAGCGCGCGATCCTCGTGCAGGGGCGGTACACCACTCCGATCACGGGGGCGACCACCGTCGAGGTGATCGGGATCGCGCCGGTGTTCTATCTGCCGCCGTCGCGGTTCTGGGTGGTGCCGGTCGTCGCCCGGTGGGTCGAGCCGCATCCGGTGGCGAGGAACCCGTGGGAGGTCGACCGCATCCTGCACGTGCCGCTGGCGACGTTGCTCGATCCGGCGGTCCAGCGGAGCACGCCACCGATACGCATGCCGGCGAGCTGGGCCTGGCAGCTGGGCGACGACGTCCTGTGGGGCGCGACC
>CAYORZ010000248.1:0-1796 GCA_964406485.1 uncultured Gemmatimonadaceae bacterium
CCCCGATCCGCGGGCTTGCCCTAGCCGCCCTGCTCTGGATTCCGTGCCTGCTTGCGCCCGCGTCCGGAGCCTTCGCCGGGCAGGTGGACTACGGGGTCGAAGTCAAGCCCGCCTCCGAGGCCGGGGCCTGGCAGGCGGTGGCCTTCCGCGAGACCTTCGCAGCCGCCCCCATCGTCCTGCTCGACGACCAGGCCGGCGAAGTTCCGGCGGAGGGCCTCGAGCTGCGCAACGTCGGGGTCTCGGGCTTCGAATACCGTTTCTCCGTCGCCGACCCCCAGGCCCCTGGCGCCGCCCTCGTCAGAATCGCCTACCTCGCCGCCTCCGCCGGCGAATACACGCACGGCGGTCTGGCCTGGAAGGCCGGCACGGAGACGGTCCAGACCGCCGATCCCTCCATCGGGTTCGCCACCGCCTTCGGCGGCGCGCCCGTCGCCCTGCTGCGGGCCGACGGGGCGGAGGCAGGCCTTTCCGCCAGCGAGGCCGCGGGGCTGGGGCTGGCCCTCGACTTCGGCGGGGCGACACCGCCCGCCACCGTCGACGTCGCCTACGTCGCGGTGGAGGCGGGGAGCGGCTCCGTCTCCGGGCGGCCCCTCGAGGCCGCCCGCTTCGCCCATGCCGCCGAGGACGCCGCCACGGCCTTCGCCGCCCCCTGCCCGCAGCCCGTGGTCTTCGCCGCGACGCAGACGAACGCCTCCGCCGTCCCGCTGCACTGCGAGGTCGTCCGCGCCGACGCCCTCGGCTTCGGCTCCGCCTTGCGGGGCCCCGACGGCAGCCCCGCGCCGACCGGCGCGGCCGAGACGGTCGGCTACCTCGCCCTGGGCCGGGGGCTGGACGGCGGCTCCGACCTCGACACGAAGCTCGAGATCGGGGAGATCGCCGTGGCGCCCGGCACCTGGCATCCCCTGGCCTTCTCCGCTCCCTACCGCGACCCGGTCGTGATCGTTTCCCCGCTCTCCCACGACGACGCCGATCCCCTGTCGCTTTCGGCCCCTTCGGCGGCGCGGGTGCGGATCCGCCACCTCGCGGCCACCGGCTGCGAGATCCTCGTGGAGGAGATCGGCGAAGGCCCTCCCGAGGCCGAGACCCTCTACTGGATGGCGATGGAGGCCGGCTCCTTCGAGGTGGGCGGCCGCCGCTGGGAGGCGGGGAGCCTGATCCTCGGGGAGTCCGGCGCCGCGGCCGGCTTCTCCGGCGAATTTCCCGAAAATCCCGTTTTGCTCGCCCAAGTGCTCAGCGCAAACAACACCGGATCCGTCCGGGTCCAGCCCGCGGAGATCCGGGAGGACGGCGTCCAGCTCTCCCTGGTCGGCGAGGGGGAGGGCCCCCTCGTCGGCGAGCTCGTCCACTACCTCGCCGTCGAGCCCGGGAAGGGCCGGATGTCCGCCGCCGCCGCCCTCAAGTTCGAGGCGAAGGCCGCGGCCCCCGAGCGGCTCCGCTGGAGCGCCTGGAGCCGGCTCCGCTTCGACGAGACCTACGCGGCGCCCTATTTCTTCGCCCACGTCCAGGACGATCCCGACCCCGTCGCCCCCGAGCTGCGCCAGCGCAACCTCGCCGAGCGGAAGGTCGGCCTCTCCCTGGAGGAAACCCTCGCGGACAACGTCCCGCGCCGGATCGGCCTGCTCCTCTTCGGAGATCTCGCGGACCGGGACGAGGACGGCATGCCCGACGCCTGGGAGGAGAAGCACGGCCTCGATCCGGACTCCCCCGCCGACGCCGACCTCGACCCCGACGGGGACGGGCTGAGCAACCTCGAGGAGCACCACCTCGGCACCGATCCCAACGAGGCCGACAGCGAC
>CAYORZ010000248.1:1896-3619 GCA_964406485.1 uncultured Gemmatimonadaceae bacterium
CGAGGCCGACAGCGACAACGACGGGCTGGGCGACGGCGCGGAATGGCGCATCGTCAACGCCTCCCTCTCCGACGCCTTCCGGACGCAGGAGGACGTCCTCCCCGGGGACGACTACGACGGCGACGGGAGCACCAACCTCGACGAGCAGTCCGCCGGTCGGGATCCCCTCGACTACTACGACGGCGCGGAGCCAGTCCTGCACGCCCTCGCCCACGGGACCTCCGACGGTCGGATTCCGTCCTTCGCCCCGGCGGGCGCGTGGCTCCCCCATCCCGTCCACCTCCTCGTCGCCGACGCGAACGGCCAGCCCCTCGCCAACGCCCCCGTGCGCCTCGCCGTGACCGGCGGGGGCGGGCGGATCGCCCCCGCCAGCCGGAACCCGGCGGCCGCGGGCGGCACCGCCACGCGCACCCTGCGCACCGACGCGGACGGGAGGCTCGCCATCGACTGGAGGATGGGGCCAGTGCCCGGCGAGGTGCAGACCCTGCTGGCCTACACCGACGTCGCGGGCAAGGTCCAGCAGCGGACCTTCCTCGCCTATAGCCTCGCCGCGGACATCCCTTGGAACCTGGGCGCGGACTACCATTTTTCGGCGGGCCGGGGTCCGGTGGTTGCTGCCGGCAAAGTCGAAGCCTGGCACAGCCTCGGGACGGTCCCGGGCTTCCACTTCGAGGCCTCCGGGGCGGCCCCGGACTTCGCGGCCCCCGCCGCCGCCGACGTCCGCCCCTGGGTGCAGTTCGGCGGCGCACAGTTCCTGGGCTCGGCGGCGGGACTGCCCGCAGGCCTCTCGGCCTTCCTCGTCCTCGCCCCCGACGCCGCCATCGGGCTGCAGGCGCCGCAGCCTTTGGAAGAGGAAAACGCGCACCGCTACTCCTTTCAGGGTCTCCCGGCCCTGCCCGACACCGCCCCCGAGCCCGGCAATCTTTCCGCCCTGCAACTCTACCCGAGCGGCGAGCAGCGTTATCTGCTCGGTGGCTCCGTGCCAGCGGGAGTCGCTCCCTACCCTCACCAGTATCTCGATCCCGGTCCGGCTCCCGACCAGGTCTTCGACCACATGTCCTACTACATCCACGTGAAGATGCTCGCCAACGGGAAATACAACGGCGTCGGTCTCGGCAAGCAAACCCGGGCGGGCCAGAACGCCTCCCTGCGTTACGACGCGACCGACGCGGGGCGTCAGAATGAAACGCAAACGAACGTTTTCCGCCACCGCGGTCAGACGCTTGCCGAGGCGATCGCGAGGTTCAAGAACGCAAAGAACAGCGGGCCCTACACGTGGATCAATATACAAACCCTCGGGATGCAGAACTATACCGAAGGAGGCCAGGTCCTCTTCCGCGAAAACAAGGTGAGGTTCCAGCGCTACTACGACGCACCGCCCGATTGGCATTTTGCCGCGAATCGCATCGGCACCACCGTGCCCGCTCTCTCCGTCGGCACCAACGGGATCGCCCACTTCGAACTCCAGTCCCGTTACGCGCCGGCACTGGGGGTTTGGCCTGCTCCTCTCGCTTTTTCCACCGGTGGTGGCCTCGTCACCTTCCAGACCGGGACCGACCGTTCTGGTCATCTTGAATACGACGGCGCGCCGGGCGCCACCGGAAGCGCCCCGGCCGGAGGAACGGCCGGGACCTGGCGCACTCTCGGCGCCCTGCCGGACGGCAGCCAGGGCTACTCCGGCAAGCTCGGCGAGCTCGTCGTCTACGCGACCGCCCCCTCCCCG
>CAYORZ010000249.1:0-3547 GCA_964406485.1 uncultured Gemmatimonadaceae bacterium
TGCCGCCGGTCCCGCCCCGGATCGAGGTTGTGGGATGCGTCGATCCACCGCCCTCCTCATCTTCCTCGTCCTCGCGGGACTCGTCTGGGTGAGCCGGCCCGGGGCGCCTCCTCCGGTGACGGACGGCGGAACCCGCGAGGCCGCGCCCGAAGCGCATTCCGTGGCACTCGCCGCGGCCGCGATGCCCGCCCCCCGCGACACGGTGGTCCTCGACGGGGGACGGTGCGCCGCGTCGGGCTACCTCTGCGCCGGCTTCGCGGAGCTCGGCCAGGGGCGGGTGATCCGGTGGCCCGACGGGACGCGCGGGCTCACCGTCCGCGTCCCCGTCCCCGAGGGGCTCGACCCCGCGCTTGCCGGCGAGTTGCAGCGCCAGGCCGCTGCCGGAATCCGGGAGTGGCAGGGGCGCCCCCTCCCCCTCACCCTCGTTCCTCCGTCGCGACAGGGGGAGGCGGTCGACGTGGAGGTGCGGTGGACCCGGAGCCTCACCGACGACCGGGTGGGTCAGGCGGCCGTCCGGTGGAGGACGGGGCCGGAGGGTGAGGAACTGGCGGTGCTCGACTTCATCCTTGCCACCCACACCCCGGGCGGCGTCCCCCTCGAACCGCACCGGCTCCGCCTCACCGCCGCCCACGAGATGGGGCACGTGCTGGGACTGCCCCACTCCGACGACCCGGCCGACGTGATGCACGCCTTCAACACGGCCACCCGGCTCACGTTCCGGGACTTCCGTTCGGTGGAGGTGCTCTACACCCTCCCCGCCGGGGCGCTCGTGGTGGTCGCGCCGGAAGACGCGGGCGGGGCGTAGCGGAGCGCCTTCACTCCTCCCGCACCAGCCCGTACCGCTCGATCTTCTTGTAGAGATTGGAACGCGGCATCTCCATCACGCGGGCCGTCTCCGAGACGTTCCAGTCGTGTTCGCGGAGCTTGAGCAGGATGAAGGCGCGCTCGGCCGCGTCGCGGAACTCGGTGAAGGTCCGGGCGGAGCCGAGGGCGACACCGAGCGACGCCCCCTCCGGAGGACCGCCGACCAGATGGCGCACGTCGTCGGCCCCCACCTCGTCGCCCGAGGCCAGGATCAGGAGCCGCTCCACCGTGTTGCGCAGCTCGCGGACATTCCCCGGCCAGGGGAGTCCCTGGAGCTGCCGGATCGCCTCGTCGGAGAACGGCTTCGGGCGCACCCGGTCATTCCTGGCGGTGCGCTCCACGAAGTGGCGGATCAGCATCGGGATGTCGTCGCGGCGTTCCCGGAGCGGCGGTACCTCGACGGGGACCACGTTAAGGCGGTAGTAGAGGTCTTCCCGGAAATCGCCCTCGGCGATCGCCTTCTCGAGGTCCTTGTTGGTGGCGGCGACCACCCGCACGTCGACGGCGATCGCCTTCGATCCCCCCACGCGCGTGATCGTCCCCTCCTCGAGGGCGCGGAGCACCTTCGCCTGCGCGGCGAGCGACATGTCGCCCACCTCGTCGAGAAAGAGGGTGCCGCCGTCGGCCTGCTCGAACTTCCCGGCGCGGTCCCCCACCGCCCCCGTGAACGACCCCTTCATGTGGCCGAAGAGCTCCGACTCGATGAGTTCGGAGGGGATCGCGGCGCAATTCACCTCGACGAAGGGGCGATCGGCCCGCCCCGAGAGGCGGTGCACCGCGCGAGCGACCAGTTCCTTTCCGGTGCCGTTCTCTCCGGTGATGAGGACGCGCGCGTCGGTCGGAGCGACCCGTTCGATCCGCTCGAGTACCCGACGGATCGGAAACGACGACCCCACGATCTCGTGACGACTCTCGACCTCCTGGCGGAGGGCCTCCACCTCGTCGGAGAGTCCCCGGAGCCCCAGCGCGTTGCGGAGGGTGACCAGGAGACGATCGGAGTCGAGGGGCTTCTCCAGGAAGTCGAAGGCTCCCTTGCGCGTGGCTTCCACCGCGGTGTCGATGGTGCCATGCCCGCTGATCATGACCACGACCGCCGAAGGGTCGTCGGCGCGGATCCGTTCCAGCGTCTCCAGCCCGTCCATCCGGGGCATCTTCACGTCGAGAAAGGTCACGTCGGGGCGGAAGCTCCCGTGGAGCTCGAGCCCCTCCCTCCCGTCGGCAGCGGCGGCGACCTCGTGGCCGTCATACTCGAAAAGCTGGACGAGGACGTCGCGGATCGAAGCCTCGTCGTCGATGATCAGAAGGCGGGCCACGGCGTGCTCACTTCGCTGCGAGGAGGATCAGTCGTCCCTCGTCCACGTAGACGCGCTCCAGTCCGTCGGGGAGCGGGATCGCGAGGGCGCGGGCCGGAAGTCCCTCCCGGTCGCGGCGCCCGAGGGCGGTGAGGATCCCGGGGACCAGGCGGGAGGGGAGCGGGAACCGTTCGGCCTCCACCCGCTCGACCTGGAAGGCGGTCCACCCCTCGCTGAAGGGGAGGAGCGTGCCCCGCAGCCGCATGTTGACGGTATCGGGGAGGAGTCCCACGAGGTCACCCGCCGCGGAGAGGTCGGGGATCGCCGCGAGTTCCACCCGCGCGGAGAGCCACACCGATTCCCCCTCGAGGTCGACCGTCGGGTGGACCACCCCCGGAGGGAGCACCCCGGGGAGGGCGTGCCGCAGTACGCTCGACAGCTCGACCTCGCCGAGGGCCAGACGGTCGCCGGCCTCGCCGGCGCGGAGAGCCGCGATCCGGTCGAGGGCGGAGTCGGCGATCGCGGGCGAGGGCTCGCGCTCCGGCGGGGCCGAGGCGACCACATCCGGCTCCACCCCCCACCACTGCTCGATCCGCGGGAAGAGGTCCCCGCCCCACCTCCACCCCGCGTACGCGATCCCCAGCGCGAGGATCACGATTCCGACACTCCGCAGGCACCCACTCATGCAACCCTTCATCGCGTCCCCCGAACGGGTGGTCGCCCCCGTCAGCGGGAGCCGGTCAACCGGATACTACGTTCGATCGAATAGCGGGGTCCCTCACGCGTCGCCCGCGAGCGCATCAGGTCGAGGCTTCGCGCGGTGAAGGTCGAGGTGAGATCGATCGCCGCCACGACGTCGTCGAGTCCGCGGAACGCCCCGGCGCCCTCCGCCTCGTCGGCCCGCCCCACGGTCAGGTGCGGATGGAAGGCACGGGTCTCGCGCGGGAAGCCGTGGCTCGCGAGTCCCCATTCGAGGTCCTGCTTGAGGCAGCGGAGGACGGGGGTCGCCACCGCGCCGACCCAGATGACCTCCGGCCGGCGGATCGTGGGAAAGGCACCGAAGCCCTCCATCGTCACCTCGAACGGCGGCGTCTCCGACGCCACCTTCTCCATCACATGCTCCACCGCCGCCCGCCGGGGAGGGCGCACATCTCCGAGAAACTTCAGGGTGATGTGGAAGTCGTCCACCTCGGTCCACCGTACCGGCAGCCCGCGCTCCCGCAGCGTCCGGGCGGCTCGGTCGATCCGGGACCGTTCCTTCTTCGGAAGGTTCAGGGCGATGAAAAGACGCATGAGACCTCGGGTGCAGGGTGAGACAGCCCTCGCCCAATCATCGGGAGAACGGACGGCGGGGGGAAGCGGTGAGCGCGGCGACGCCTTCGAGCGCCCGG
>CAYORZ010000250.1:0-3537 GCA_964406485.1 uncultured Gemmatimonadaceae bacterium
CCGTCGTGGGGCCCGACCGCCGCCCCCCGCCGCCGAATCCGAACGCTCCCAGCCGCCGCATCTGGTCGTACTGCTTGCGTTTTTCCGGGTCGGAGAGCACGGCGTAGGCTTCCCCGAGGTCCTTGAAGCGTTCGGCAGCCTGCGCGTCGTCCGGGTTGGCGTCGGGGTGGTACTGCTTCGCCAGCTTGCGGTACGCCTTCTTGATATCGTCGGCCGAGGCCTTTTCCGATACGCCGAGTACCTCGTAGAAGTCCTTCGTTGCCGCCATGATCCCCTCAGTCGACCTTGTGGACGCTCACCCGGGCGGGGCGCACGAGGTGCCCGCGAAAGAGGTAACCCCTCTGGATGACGTGGGCCACCGTGTCGTCGCGCTCCGCCTCGTCGACGGAGACCCGCATCATGGCTTCCATCCGCTCCGGGTCGAACGGGGACCCCTCTTCCGGGTCGAGGACCTCGCAGCCGGCGTCCTCGAGCGCCCGGTGGAACTTACGCTCCACGAGGTCGATTCCTTCGACGATGGACTGGACGGTGACGGCCTCTTCCTCGGGATCGAGGAGGCTGACCCGCTGGAGGTCGTCGAGGACGTCGAGGAAGCGGCCCACGAGGTCGGCCTGCGCGCGGTCCCAGGTACCGGTGCGCTCCTCGGCCTCGCGGCGGCGGAAGTTCGCGAATTCGGCCACCAGCCGCACGTGGCGGTCACCCAGCTCCCGGAGTTCCTCACGGAGGCGGGCAATCTCCACCTCGGGCCCGCTCGTCGGGGTCTCCCCGGCGGGGCCTTTCTCCGTGGCCGTGAGTTCGCCCTCCCCTGCGTCGCGCTCGGGATCGGCCGTCCCGGCGAGTTCGGAGAGATCGGGGGGCTCGTTGGCGGTCGGATCAGTCATCGGCATTCTCGGGTTCGGACGTCGACGGTAAGGATCGGATCCCGGACAAGATACCCGGGGAGGGGGGCGCGGTTCAGTCCCCTGTGCGGGATCGGTCGAAACCGGCACCGGAGGCGAGGTCGTCCAGGAGACGGAGCAGGAGGTGGAGGGCCGCCTGGGCCGCGGCTTCGCGGATGGCATCCCGGTCACCGGCGAAGTGGAAGAGGCGGCTCCGGGTGACGACCTCGTCGCCGAGCGCGGGGGCGGTGGCGGCGATCCAGACCGTCCCCACCGGCTTCGCCTCACTCCCCCCTCCCGGTCCCGCGACCCCGGTCACGCCGATCCCGCACTCCGCCCCGAGGAGGCGGGCCACCGACTCGGCCATGATGCGGGCCACCGGCTCCGAGACCGCCCCCTCGTCTTCGAGGATCCGGGCGGGCACGCCGAGAAGGTCGCGCTTCACCCCGTTGTCGTAGGCGACGACGCCGCCGCGGAGCGTGCGCGACGACCCCGGGCGGGCCGTCCACCGCTGCGCGACCAACCCTCCGGTGCAGCTCTCGGCCACCGCGAGCCGCCAGGTGAGGGCGAGGAGCCGCTCCGCCACCCCCTCGACCAGGTCGCCGGTGGGGGTGTCGTAGCGGTAGCCGGCGAGCAGGGGGGCGAGGGCCTCTTCCACCTCGTCCAGCCGGCGGGTCGCCTCGACTTCGCCGTCCCGGCTTCCGTCGTGGGCGAGGGTCAGCCGGAAGTCGACCCCCGTCGCCCGCGGATGCCACCCCACATCGACCTCCGGGTCGTGCCCCCGCACGACCTCCTCGACCCGGGGCGCGATCTCGGACTCCGGGATCCCGGTGGTGCGCACCACGCGCTGGACAAGGGGACGAAGCCGCCCCCGGTACACTGCGGCGAGGTGCCGGGCGATGTCCGGGAAGAGCGCGCGCATCTCGCGCGGGACACCGGGGAGGCAGATCACCATCTCCGCCCCGTCGCCTTCCGCCTCGAAGAGGAGCCCCGGCGCAGCGCCCACCGGGTTGGGAAAGGCCCGCCCCGGATCCGGCCGGAGGGCGAGGGCGCGGAGCTCGGGCGGCATCGTCTCGCGGCCCTGGGCGCGGAGGTGGGCCCGCAGCTGCTCGAGAAGCTCGGGCGACTCGACCAGTCCGGCCCCCACCACCGACGCGACCGCAGGGCGGGTCCGGTCGTCGCGGGTCGGCCCGAGTCCCCCCGTGACGACCACGACGTCGGCCAGACGCCGCGCGGCCCGGACCGCCGCGACGATGTCGTCTTCCCGGTCGCCGACCGTCCACCGCCGACGCACCGGGAGTCCCGCGACGGCGAGGGCCCGCCCCAGCCAGGCCGCGTTGTCGTCGACCGTGGCCCCCGAGAGGAGTTCCTCGCCGACGGTCACGATGGCCGCCTCCGGAGCGCCGCCCTTCATCGGCGCTGCAGGACGCCCCTGTACTTCCAGAGGTAGTCCCCGAAGGAGTAGAGCGTGAGGACGACGGCCGCGGCGAGCGTCACGAAGAGCCAGAGGCCGTGAACGGCGTACCACGCCTGCCAGACGTTCCCGTCCCACCCCCGCTCGAGGGCCGTGCGTCCGAGAGGGACCCAGAGAAGCGCCCCCCCCACGAAGCAGTTCTGCAGGAACGCCTTCCACTTCCCGGCGGCGCCGGCCGCGATCACGAGTCCCTGCCGCTTCGCCACCTGTCGGAGGAGGGTTACCAGGAGTTCGCGACCGAAGAGCACGATGACGATCCAGAGCGGAAGCGCCCCGACCCGGGGGAGGGCGTCGGTCGGCCCTGTCCCCTGCGAGACCAGGTAGATGGGGATCATCGTCGCCACGAGGAGGAGCTTGTCGGCGAGCGGATCGAGAAGCTTGCCCAGGTCGGTGATCCACCCGTGCTTCCGTGCCAGATATCCGTCCCAGAGGTCGGAGAGCGCCGCCACGAGAAAGAGGAGGAACGCGAGCAGCGGCGCGGTGATCCCCGGGCGGAGGGCAAGCACGAAGACCGCCGGACAGGCCGCGATCCGACCGATGGTGATCAGGTTCGGAAGTGTCCAACGACGCTCGGTCACGCCGGACTTCCTCTGGGGTCGCTGGGAGATCGGAAGGTCAGCTGAGCGATTTCACGACAGACTTCGACACGGTCGTCAACGTCTCGAAGACCCCCTTCCCCTCGATGGCCACCGCCTCGAAGTCGGGGACGCCCATCGGGTTCAGCTGGGCTCGGAGTTCCTCGGTGCGCATCGCATTGGCCAGGTCACGCTTGTTGTACTGGATCACGAAGGGGATCTGCGCAAGGTCGTAGCCGTACGCCTCGAGGTTCTCGTAGAGGTTGTGCATCGCCTCGATGTTGGCTTCGGCGCGCTCGCGCTGACTGTCGGCCACGAAGACGATCCCGTCGACCCCCTTCAGGATCAGCTTGCGGGACGCGTTGTAGTACACCTGTCCGGGAACGGTGTAGAGGTGGAACCGCGTCTTGAACCCCCGGATCGAGCCCAGATCGATGGGAAGGAAGTCGAAGAAGAGGGTCCGCTCCGTCTCGGTGGCCAGCGAGATCATCTTCCACTTCGCGTCGGGGTTCACCCGCGAGTAGATGTACTCGAGATTGGTCGTCTTTCCGCCGAGCCCCGTCCCGTAGTAGACCACCGTGCAGGTGATCTCGCGGCTGGCGTAGTTGCT
>CAYORZ010000251.1:0-3532 GCA_964406485.1 uncultured Gemmatimonadaceae bacterium
TGGTCCTCGCGCTTGAGGTAGATGGGACCGGCCCCCACCTCGGCCTCGAGCCGCCGGGCCCGGTAGAGGGGGGTGGGCCGCCCCACGTGATCGCGCAGCAGTCCCTCGAGCTCGTCGTGAAAGCCGGGGTCGTCGGCCGCCTCCAGCCCGGCCGCCGCCAGCTCGTCGAGCGCCGCGATCAGCGTCTCGGGCACATAGCGCCCCCCGAACCGGCCGAAGCGGCCGTCTTTCCCTCCTGCCGTCGTCATGCGACCTCTGCTCCCTTCGCCGCCCGAATGAAGGCCCTGATGCGGGCCGGATCCTTGATGCCGAGCGCGCGCTCGACCCCCGAACTGACGTCGACGACGTCGGGCCGGAGGCGGTCCGCGGCCTCGTTCACATTGTCGGGGTCCAGGCCCCCGGCCACAACGAGCCGCAGTTCGTCGGGAAAGAGGTGGCGCACCGATTCGACGAGATCCCAGGGGAACCGCGCCCCCGATCCCCCGTCGAGTTCCGGATGCCATCCGTCGAGCAGAAGCCCGTCGGCGACGTCGCGGTAGCGGTGCACGGCGTCGAGCGCTCCCTCGACGGTGCGGACCTTCACCGCCTTCCACACCTCCCACTCGCCCTCGTCGCGGAGGGCGGCCAGGAGCGACGGCGGCTCGGCCCCGTGGAGCTGGAGGACGGCGGCGCCCGTGCTCCGCGCGAGGGCGACGAGCGTCTCGAGCGACTCGTCGACCGTCACCCCCACCAGCGGCCGCCCGGCGACCGCAGGAAAGCGACCGGCGATATCGGGGGCGACCGAGCGCCGCAGTCCCCGGGTGAGGACCGCGCCCACGAAGTCCGCTCCGGCCGCCCCCACCGCCGCCGCGTCGTCGAGCCGCGTGATGCCGCAGATCTTGACGGCGGGCCTCACCCGTCCCTCACCCACGATCCCGCCTCGGCGCCCCGGCCAGGGTCGCGACGTGCGCGCCGGGGTCGGGCGCGCGCAGGATCGATTCCCCGACCAGGACGGCGTCGACCCCCGCCTCGCCGAGCCGCCGCACGTCGTCGCCGTCGCGAATCCCGCTCTCCGAGACCACGACGGTGCCCGGGGGGAGGCGGTCGAGGAGTCCCTCGGTCACGGCGAGGTCGGTGCGAAAGGTGGCGAGGTCGCGGTTGTTGATCCCGATGATGCGCGCACCGCAGGCGACCGCCCGCTCCAGCTCGGCCGCGTCGTGCACCTCGACGAGTGCGGCAAGGCCCTGCTCCAGGGCGTGACCGTGGAGGTCCGCCAGTGCGGCGTCGTTCAGGATCCGCACGATCAGGAGGACGGCGTCGGCGCCCGCCGCCCGCGCCTCGTCGATCTGGACGGGATCGAGGGTGAAGTCCTTCCGGAGTGCGGGAATCGGGACTGCGGACCGCGCCGCGCGCAGGTCGTCGAGGGAACCCCCGAACCAGGGTTCGTCGGTGAGCACGCTGAGCGCGGCGGCTCCCGAGGCGGCGTACGTCGTGGCCAGCCCGGCCGGCTCCAGCCCGGCCCGGATCACCCCCGCCCCCGGCGAGCGGCGCTTGACCTCGGCGATCACCCGTACCCGCGCGTGCCCCCCGAGCGCTCCCCGGAAATCACGGGCCGGGGGGGCGTCGTCGGCCTGTGCGCGCAACTCGGCGGCGCGGGGGCGAAGGGCTTCGATCTCGTGCCTCTTCGTGGCCACGATCCGGGCGAGCAGATCGGATCGCGACGAGGGTGCTTGCGCTTCGGGCAACGTTCGGGTATCCTTCCTTCGGTTCCTGTTCGGGTCCCCTTCCGGAGATGTATCGATGCCCCTCACCCGCCGCCAGAAGCAGATCCTGGATCATGTCGGCGAGTACATCGCCGAATGGGGGTACGCCCCCAGCTTCGAGGAGATCGCCGATCACTTCGGCTACGCATCCCTGGCCACGGTGCACGAGCACCTGAGCAACCTGCAGCGTAAGGGCTACATCCGGAAGGCCTACAACGAGAGTCGCTCGATCCAGCTGGTGGAGCGCGACCGGGCACGGGCGTCGTCCCTGGAGCTGCCGCTCCTCGGCACGGTCGCTGCCGGACTCCCGATCGAGGCCGTCCAGGAGACCGAGACCCTCGCGGTCCCTCCCGACATGGTGCGCCGCAACCGTGACAACTACGTCCTGCGGGTGCAGGGGGACTCCATGATCGAGGAATCGATCCGCGACGGCGACTACATCGTGGTGAGCGCGCAGGACACCGCCGACGACGGACAGATGGTCGTGGCGCTCGTGCGGGGGGACTCCGCCACGGTCAAGAAGCTCTACCGCGAGCGGGGGGGCCGGATCCGCCTGCAACCCGCCAACCCGACCATGCAGCCGATCATCGAAGACGCCCGCGACGTGCAGATCCAGGGCGTGGTGGTCGGGGTCATCCGCAAGTACTGAGCGCCGACCGGCGCAAGGGAGCATCAATGGACGAGACCACGGGCATGCAGCGCCGGACCTTCGCAGTGGGACGGATCAACCGCCGGACCACGGAGGTCCAGTGGGTTCGTCCCATCGAGCGCGTCCCCTTCCCCGGGCCCTGGAAGCTGAAGGCGGTGGTGCGAGACCCCCGCCCCGACCTCCGCATCGTCCGGTAGCCGGGGGCGTCGCGGCCGTTATCCTCGCCCCACCACTTCGTGGAAGCGGGCCACCTGTTCCTCGGAGGCGATCACGAGAAGCCGGGCGTCGGGCGGGATCACGGTGTGGGGCCCGGGGTCGACGTGGAGCTTGCCGTCGGCCGTTTCCACGCCGATGACCGTCATCCCGGTGCGGGTCCCGACCTGCGCCTCGAGGAGCGTCCGCCCGGCGAGGCCGGGGGGGCAGTCGAGCTCGCGGAAGTGCACGCCCAGCCCGAGAAGTACGAGGGGGCGCTCCTGGAGCACGGCCATGATCGATTCCACCGCGAGGCTCGAGTAGCTGAGCGCCTGGTCGGCCCCGGCCCGGTGCATCGCCACGATGTTGCGGTCGTGGGTGAGGCGGCTCACGATGTGGATTTCGGGATTCAGCCGGCGGCAGTAGGCGGTGAGGTAGATGTTGGTCGCGTCGTGGTTGGTGCTGATCACCACCGAGGGCGCCTCCTCGATCCCCACCGCCGTCATCACGGAGCGATTGGCGGCGTCGCCGACCACCAGCCGCGTCGCCATCTCCTTCGACTTCGCCGCCACGTCGGGGTCACGCTCGAGCATGTGGACCGGGATCGAGCGCCGGTCGAGGGCACGCGCGGCCGCCCGCCCCACCGTGCCCCCGCCGATCACGACCACCGGGTGGGTGTTCATGTCGTAGATGGCGAGGAATTCGTCGAGGTGGGTGAGCGCCTGCGACGAGCCGACGACCATCACGAGACTCCGCTTTCCGAGCACGAGGTCGGGGCGGGGCGGGTGCAGCACGCCCCGCTCCCACACCCCGACCACGTTGACCCCCGCCAACTCGCGCAGCTGACTCTCGGCGAGGGTGCGGCCCGCGAAGGGGGTCTCGTGGGTGGAAAACTCCGCCACGTGGATCGCCCGGTAGGTGCCGAGGCGGTGCGCGCGGTTCTGCCCCG
>CAYORZ010000252.1:0-1178 GCA_964406485.1 uncultured Gemmatimonadaceae bacterium
CGCTCCTCCGCCGTCACCGGCGGAAGAGGACGAAGGGACCCGCCCCCCCGTCCCCTCGCCCGCCCCCGTGGCCAGTTCGGCCGGCGAGGCCGTGGGCGCCGTCGAGGCGCTCAGCGACGACGAGGTGGCACGCCGGCTGGCCGAACGACTGCGACGACGATGAGCGATCTGCACGATCTGGAGTCCCGGATCCTCGGGATGTCGAAGGAGCGACTGGCTCTCCTGGCGCTGGAACTCCGCGACCGCCTGGACGCGGCCCTCGCCGCCCCCGCCGACGCCACCCCTTCCGACGGCGCAGCGACCAGCGCGGAGGCGGTCGTTCCCGCAGGGGCGATCGCGGTGATCGGGATGGCGTGCCGCTTTCCGGGGAGCGGGGAGTCGGTGGAGTCCTACTGGAGCGACCTCCTGGCCGGGGTCGACGCGGTCACCGAGATCCCCCCCGACCGGTGGGAGGTCGACGAGTGGTACGACCCCGACCCCGATGCGTCCGGCCGCATCGCGACGCGGTGGGCCGGGACGCTTCGCGACATCGCCCGCTTCGACGCCGACCACTTCTCGATCTCGCCCCGCGAGGCGCGTTCGATGGATCCCCAACAGCGGATCCTCCTGGAGGAGGTGTGGCGGGCTTTCGAGGACGCCGCCCTCGACCCGACGTCCTTCGAGGGCGCACCGGTCGGGGTCTTCGTGGGCCTGTGCAACAACGACTACCTGACGCGGCTTCTCACCGAAGGGCCCGAGGCGATCGACGCCTACCTCTCGTCGGGCAACGCCTACAGCGTGGCCGCCGGGCGCATCTCGTTCACCTTCGGCTTCCAGGGCCCGGCCTTCACGGTCGACACGGCGTGTTCGTCGTCGCTGGTGGCCATCCATCAGGCGGTGCGCAGCTTGCGGGCGGGGGAGTCGAGCCTCGCGGTCGCCGCGGGAGTGAACATCCTCTCCTCTCCCGAGACGTCGGTGGCGCTCTCGCGCTCGCGAATGATGGCGCCCGATGGGCGCTGCAAGGCCTTCGACGAGTCGGGCGACGGCTTCGTGCGCTCCTATTGCAACACCATCCCCACCGGCGACGGCGGCACCCACGAGGCGGGACTCCGCGCCGCCCTGCTCCGCGGCCTCAAGGACCACGCGGAGCGGACCGGCAACAAGCGCGCCGCGGCGATCACCGCCGACGACGTGATGAT
>CAYORZ010000252.1:1188-3519 GCA_964406485.1 uncultured Gemmatimonadaceae bacterium
GAGGGGTGCGGCGTGGTGCTTCTCAAGCGGCTCTCCGACGCCCTCCGCGACGGCGACCGCATCCACGCCGTGATCCGCGGCTCGGCGGTGGGGCAGGACGGCCGGACCACCGGGCTGACCGTCCCCAACGGTCCCGCGCAGGAGGCGGTGATCCGCAGTGCGCTCGCCGACGCGGGGCTCGCCCCCGACGACGTGGGGATGATCGAGACGCACGGTACCGGAACGTCGCTTGGCGATCCCATCGAGATCGGGGCGCTGGGCCGCGTCTTCGGACCCGGCCGCGACGAGCCCATCCGGGTGGGGGCGGTGAAGAGCAACCTCGGCCACCTGGAGGCGGCGGCAGGGGTGGCGGGCACCATCAAGGCGATCCTCGCCGTGCGGGAGGGGGTCGTGCCGGGCAACCTGCACTTCGACACCCCGTCGTCACGGATCGACTGGTCGGCCGCGCCCTTCGTCGTCCCGACGGAGTCGCAGCCGTGGGACGGTCCGCGCCCCCGACGCGCCGGTGTGAGCAGCTTCGGCTTCAGCGGGACCAACGCGCACCTCGTCATCGAGGAACCGCCGGCCCCGGTCGACACGGGTGGGGACGCCTCCGCGCCCTCCCCCCCGGACCTCCTCGTCGTCTCGGCCCACTCCGCCGACGCGCTCGCCGAGGTGGAGGCGCGGTGGGTGGACGCCCTCGAGGCCCGTCCGGACGCCTTCCACCACCTCTGCCACACCTCCAGGGTGGGGCGGCCGGCGCTCCCCTGGCGGCGGGCGGTCGTGCTGGATTCGCCTGCCGAGGCACGGGCCGCCTTCGAGGGGGCCCCGGACGCCCCCGAAGTCGTCGGGGGGGAGCGGCGGGTGGGCGTGCCCCCCGCGCTCCTCTTCGCCTTCACGGGGCAGGGGGCGCAGCACATCGGGATGGGGCGCGAACTCCACGCGCGCTTTCCCGCCTTCCGTGATGCCTTCGACGCCTGCGCCGAGATCCTGGACGGCCACCTCCCGCTCCCGATCCCCCTCGCCGAAGCCGTGTTCGAGGAACGCGACGACGTCGACCTGATGGGTCCGGGGTGGGCGCAGCCCGCGGGGGTCGCCTACGCGTGGTCCCTCTACCGTCTCTGGAGCTCGCTCGGGGTGGAGCCCGCGGCCGTGATCGGCCACAGCCTCGGCGAATTCGTTGCGGCCACGGTCGCCGGGGTCCTCTCGCTCGACGAGGTGCTCCCCCTGGTCGCACTCCGGGGACGCCTGCTCGAATCGCTCCCGCCGACGGGGGCGATGGCGGCCGTCTTCGCCGAAGAGCCGGTCGTCCGCTCCGTCTTGCGGCAGCAGGGCAACCGGGCGGGGATCGCCGCGGTCAACGGCGCCCTCGACGTCGTGATCTCGGGACCGCGGGAGGCGGTCGAGGAGGCGGCCGCCGAATTCGTCCACCTCGGGGTCGAGAGCCGCACCCTGAAGCTGGACCGCGGCTTCCACTCGCCGGCTGTGGCCCCGATCCTCGACGCCCTCGGCGAGGCGGCGGCGCGGGTCCGGCACCGCGCCCCGGAGCTTCCCATCGCCTGGAATGTGGACGGGGCGGTGCGGGGAGAGGCGCCGCCCCCCACCTACTGGCGCGACCACGCCCTGCGCACGGTCCGCTTCGCCGACGGGGTGCGGGCGCTGGCAGCCGAGGGGGTGAGCGGGGTGCTCGAGATCGGTCCCCACCCCGTCCTCCTCCCCGCGATCGGACAGCTTGAGATAATGGACTCGTCAGTTCAATATCTTTCGCAGCACCGACAGCGCCCACAGGTGGCGACCTTCATGGAGAGTTGCGGGGCGCTCTTCGCCGCGGGGGCCCCGGTGGAGTGGTCCGCGTGGCCCGGAGCGGGGCGGCGGACGGCCGCCCCCGGCCACCCGCTGCGAGGGGAGCGCTACTGGGTGGAGTCCCCCCGCGACGCACGGCCGCTGGCGCGCGCCGGAGAGCTCCCCGGGATCAGGCTTCCGACCGTGACCTCGATCCACGAGTCGTGGGTCACCCCCGACGAGCCTCGCGAAATCGCCGCGCACCGGATGGGGGGCGCACCGATCCTCTCCGGCCCGGTGGTGGTCGAGGTGATCCGCGCCGCGGCCGAGGCCGAGGGGTGGGCGTCATCCGTCGTCGAGGAACTGGCTCTTCGTGCCCCGGCCGTCGTCCCCGAGGGGGGACTCCGTCTCCAGGTCACTCTCGAGCCGGGCGAGGGCGAGGTGCGCGCCCGCCTGCACAGTCGGCCGGTGCGCGGGGGCGGCAGCTGGCAGTTGCACGCCACCGCCCGCCTCACGGCAGGCGATCCGGCGCCCCTCCCGGAGGTCGAGGCGGCCGAAGCAGGAGCGGCT
>CAYORZ010000253.1:0-3518 GCA_964406485.1 uncultured Gemmatimonadaceae bacterium
CGACCTCTCCGACCCCCGCCCCCGCCGTCCCGATGGCGAGTCCCGCGACCGGGGTCCCGGACGAGCCCGTCAGGGTGGCGCCCGCTCCGGTGGCGGCGTGCCCGCCGATCGTCCCCTGGACGTCGGAGCCCACGTGGGTCCCGGCCAGGAGTCCCAGTCCCCCCGTCCCGTCGGCGCCCCCCGCCTCGAAGGCGAGGGTGAAGCCGTGGGCGGAGCCCGGTCCCGAGGCGCGGATCTCGATCTCGCCCCCGACCTCGGCGGCGCGCAGCCCCGAGGCGTCCCGCCCCTCGACGGTGGCGGTAAAGGTGCCGAATACCGCGGTGTTGCCCGGAATGTCGGTGCCGATGGTGACGGCCAGATCCGACGCCCCCGCGCGGGATTCGCGCACGACGAGCGCTCCGTCGACGATACGCACCTGGACCCCGGAGCCGAGCTGCTGGCTCAGGGCGGAGCGGAGCTGGCCGAGGGTCTGCGTCGCGGGGTCGGACACCGTGAAGGTCCCCACGAAGGGGTTGCCGCCCCGGCGGGTGCCGCTGAACGAGACGACGGTACCGGCCACGAATCCCGCCGGGCTCCCGTCGTCGTTGTGGAGGTCGGCGAGCCGCGTCGAGGCGTCGGCCACCGTGGTCGCCCCCGCGTCGGCGTAGACCACCCGCCCTGCCGTGACCTCGCGCGCCCGGGCGGTCGCGAGTTCGGTGTTGAGGCGGTCGACGATGGCCGTCAGCGAGTCGCCGTCGGCGAGGTCGATCGCGTACGCGGAGCCGCTTCCGCTGTCGGTGAGGATCAGGCGGTCGGGGACCCCGTCGTCGACGTAGAAGGGGAGCGCCCCGCTCGACGTCACCGCGGCGATCGTGGCCTCGGCGGTGATCACCACCGCGTGCGTCCCCTGGGCGGCGCCGGCCCCCCCGCCGAGGAAGGTGAGGCCCGACGACGTCGTCGACCCCTCTCCGCGGAAGAGGCGGGCCACGCCCTCGAAGCCGTCGGCCAGGGCCTGACCGAGGACCGCGGTGTCGACCGCGAAGGTGCGGTCGCGCTGGACGGTGATCCCGATGTCGCCGAGGCGCGCGGTTCCGGAGGCGAGTTCGTCGAGGAGCTGCACCTGCATCGCCCCCTGCAGGGCGGTCCGCATCGAGCGGAGGACGGCGTCTCCCGCGAGCGGCGGACGGGCGGCTCCGCTCTCGCCCACCCCCGCGTCGACGAAGCGGGTGAAGCGGTTGTACGCCTCGACGAAGGCCTCGATCGCCGTGGCCGCCGCCTCGGTGTCTCGCTCGATCGTGATCTCGACCTCGGTGCCGGGATCGGTGGTGAGAAGGTCGAGGGTCACCCCCTCGATCGCGTCGCCGATGCGGTTGGTCGACCGCTCCAGGAAGCTGCCGTTCACCTCGATGAGGGCGTCACTTCCTGCGACGACCTCGCGGCGGCGGCCTTCGCGCGTGAGGGTGAAGTCTCCGGGATCGAAAGTCCCGCCCCCCTCGTTGCCGGCCAGGATCTCGAGTCCCAGGCGGGAAGGCCCGGCCTGGGCGTCGGTGACCGTGATCCGCCCGTCGACCACAGCGGCGGTGGCGGTCCCGTCGAAGCCCTCGGCGCCGTTCAGGCGGTCGAGGAGTGTCTGGAGGTCATCGCCCGCCCCGACGGTGTGCTCGACGTCGAAATGGCTGCCGTCGCCACGGGTCCCCCGCAGGGTGAGGGTATCACCCACCATGATGCCGGGCCCGCCACCCGCCCCGCGGAGGGCGGTGAGGAGGGTGCCCGCGACGGCCGGGGTCGCGGCCCCGTCGGTGACCAGCGCGCCCCCCTGCACTTCCTGCGCGACCGCGGCACGACCACCTTCGACGGCGCCGAGGAGTTCCAGCACCCCACCGGCGTCGACGAAGCCGTTGGTGCCCGAGACCTCGAGGCGGTGGCCCCCCGCCCCGTCATCGACCACCGCCGCCGTGACCCCGCTCCCTGCCGTCATCGCCGCGTCACGGATGGCGGCCGCCACCTCGTCGAGCGACTGGGTGGCCAGATCGAGGCTCACGGCGAAGCGGGTGGGGCCCGAGCCGAGCTCGATCGTCCCCGCTCCGATCCCCGTCGCTCCGGAAAGCCCCAGAAGCGACGCCACGGCGGTGGTCGCATCGGCAAACGAGGCGCCCAGGAAGCCGTCCGGGGTGCGCTCCCGCAGCTGGCGGCTCCCGTCGTGGAGCCCGAGCGCTTCGAGGATCCCGTCGGGGTCGGCCAGGCGGATCCCTGCCGCCCCGGGCTCGCTCGCGGTCAGGATCAGGCGGAAGCCGCTTCCTGTTCCGCTCACCGCAGCCCCTGCGCCCGAGCGCGCCGAGCCGATGTTCACGCGCTCGATCCGGGTCGCGATGTCGTCGAGGGAGTCCCCCGCTCCGACCTGGACCGCGCGTCCGTTGACGAGAAATTCTCCGCTCAGCCCCAGCGCCTCGGTACGCGAGGCGTGCAGACTTCCCCCCACCATCTCGACCTCGGCGCGGGCGTGCACCCGCACGGTGTGGCGGCCCGGGCGGGCGAGGGCGTCGGCGGTCGCCCCGATCGGGCTGCCGACGGTCTCCGAAAAGCCTGCGAGGGCCACGGAGTAGGAGTGGAAGGCGTCGGACGACGCGGTGTGGAGCGCGGCACTCGCCGACTCCAGCGACTGGAGGATCCCGCGTACCTCGTCCCAGGCCGCAGAACGCCTCTGCTCGTCGGCGATGCGGGACTCGATCTGGGTGAGGGGCCGACGCTCCAGCGCCATCAGGTCATCGACGATCTGATCCCACTGGAGTCCGCTCGCCAGACCGCTGATGGATGCTTCCACGTTCTCCTCTCAGTCAGAGTTGGGGCAGATTCGCCCGGGGCCGACAGTCGGCCCCGGGCGATCCGCGTCCATCGGGGTCCTGCGCTCCGGACTACTGGAGGAGGCGCAGCACCAGCTGCGGGCTCTGGTTCGCCTGGGCGAGCACCGAGACCCCGGCCTGCTGGAGGATCTGGTTCCTCGTCAGGTCGGCCATCTCGGCCGCCATGTCGGCGTCACGGATCACCGACTCTGCCGCAGCGATGTTCTCGATCATCGTGTTGACGTTGGCGCTCGCGAAGTCGATGCGGTTCTGGCTCGCACCGATCGAGGCGAAGGCGTCCGAGACGTCACCGATCGCCGCGTCGATGGCGGTGAGAGCGGTGGCCGAATTCGCCTTGGTGTCGAGGGCGAGGGCGCCCACACCGAGGGTGGTCGAGGTGAGGTCGACACCCGCGAGGGTGATGGTGTCGTCGGCGAGCACGCCCGACGATCCGACCACGAAGTCCCCGGTGAAGCTGCCGTCGAGGAGCGCCGTCCCCTGGTACTTGGTGGAGTCGACGATCCGGTCGAGTTCCTCGATGAGTTCCTGGAACTCGGTGTCGATGCGCGGGTTGCCGGTGGCCTCGCTCACGTTGTCGGACACCGCCTGGGTGGCGAGCTCCTTCATGCGCTCGAGGATTCCCTGCACCTGCTGGGTGCCGCCCTCGGCGATCTGCAGGAGGGCGTTGGACTGCTCGGC
>CAYORZ010000254.1:0-3502 GCA_964406485.1 uncultured Gemmatimonadaceae bacterium
AGCCACCCTCCCTGCTCCTCGGCCAGGCCGGTCACCCGTCCGATGGGGATCCCTCTCGGAAACACGCCCCCGATGCCCGAGGTGACGAGTTCGGTCCCCTCGTCGAGACGGGTGTGGTAGGGGGTCGACGTGAGGATCAGCCGGTCCTCCTCCCGGAAGAGGCCGCGGCGCACCTCGATGAAACCGTAGACGGCTCCGTCGCGGCTCATCGCGCTCACCGAGAAGTCGGGGTGGGTCCAGTCCATCCCGATCGAGTGTCCGTCGCGCACTTCGCGCACCACGCCTGCAAGGCCCTCGCGGGTGACCACGGGCGCACGGGGGGGGATCCCGCTCTCCCGCCCCACGCTGAGCAGGAAGATGCTCTCCGACCCCTGGGTCCCCGGCCGCAGCACCTGGGCCGCGCGCCAGGGGATCTCGCTCCGCTCCATCAGGCCGAGGAGGGCGCGCAGGCGTTCGTTTTCCTCTTCGAGCGTGCTCCGCGCGGCGAGGCGGGCCGTGGCGGAGTCCAGTCGGGCCTGGAGTTCCTGGACGTCGAGCGTTCGCTGGCCGGCGACGACGACGAGCTGCTGCAGCCCCAGGAACGGCTTCAGGATGGAGGCGCGCAGAGCCGAGGCCACGACATCCTTCCCGGAACGGGGGAGCGCCGTCAGCGTCACCGCCAGCGCCAGGAAGATGAGGGCGAGGACCCACTGCCGACGGGCATCGGCGTCGATCGGGTCGGGGGGGCCGAACGCCGGCACGGCCCCGTCAGGTGGTGAGGACGGCCCGGAAGCGGGTCAGATCGTCCAGGATCAGACCCGCCCCCCTCACCACGCAGGTGAGGGGCTCCTCATCCACATGGATGGGGAGGTTGGTCTCCTGGGTGAGGAGCTGATCGAGCCCGCGGATCAGCGCGCCTCCCCCCGTCATCACGATCCCCCGATCCACGATGTCGGAGGCGAGCTCCGGCGGCGTGATCTCGAGTGCCCTCCGGACCGCCTCGACGATCGCCTGGATCGGCTCCTGGACGCATTCGCGGATCTCGTGCGAATGGACGGTCACGGTCTTGGGGATCCCGCTCACCAGGTCCCTCCCCTTCACCTCCATGTCGCGCTCGTCGCCCAGGTCGAAGGCCGAGCCGATCTGGATCTTGATCGCCTCTGCCGTGGGCTCGCCGATCAGGAGGTTGTAGTTCTTGCGCAGGAAGGTGACGATGGCCGCGTCGAGTTCATCGCCCCCGACCCGGATCGACGTATTCGAGATGATTCCCGAGAGGGCGATCACGGCGATCTCGGTCGTCCCTCCCCCGATGTCGATGACCATGTTGCCGGTGGGCGTCTCGACCGGGAGTCCCACACCGACCGCCGCGGCCATCGGCTCGTCGACCATGTAGACCGCCTTCGCCCCCGCGGCCATCGCGCTCGACCGCACCGCCCGCCGCTCCAGCTCGGTG
Organism: uncultured Gemmatimonadaceae bacterium; assembly: GCA_964406485.1. Classification (GTDB taxonomy): domain Bacteria; phylum Gemmatimonadota; class Gemmatimonadetes; order Longimicrobiales; family Gaopeijiaceae; genus Gaopeijia. Next base: position 1,433 of record CAYORZ010000254.1, read on the forward strand.
ATCCCCGACGGGACCCCCACCACGACGCGCGGCTTGATGCGGAAGATGCGCTTCGCCGTCACCTGCTTGAGGAAGTGCCGCAGCATCATCTCGGTCACATCGACGTCGGCGATCACGCCGTCCTTGAGAGGACGCACGGCCTCGATCCCCTCGGGGGTGCGGCCGAGCATCCGCTTGGCCTCGAGGCCGATGCCCGTGATGCGCCGGCTGGACTTCTCCACGGCGACGACGGAGGGCTCGTTGAGGACGATTCCCTCGCCCTTCACGAAGACGAGTGTATTGGCGGTGCCCAGGTCCACGGCGATGTCGTTCACGGGGACCAGGCGCCCCGAACTGAACCAGCGGGCCAAGGGCGAAACTCTCTGGATGGGCGGGTTGAATGGGGGGGAACCCCCAGGGGTGCGACGAGGACCCTCCACACTAGTGGACTCGGGGGGTCGGAGCAAGGATGGTGACCCCGACCGGCGAACGAGGTCGGGGCTCCGCTCACTCCCGGCCGGTGGACCCGAATCCGCCCGCGCCGCGCTCGGTCGACCCGACCCTCTCGACCCGGACGACCTCGGGTGTGGCAAAGCGCGCGAACACGAGTTGGGCAACCCGCTCCCCCCGCTCGATTCGAACCACCTCCTGCCCCAGATTGATCAGGGCGACCTTCAGCTCGCCGCGGTAGTCGGGATCGATCGTGCCCGGAGCGTTGGCGACGGTGACCCCATGGCGTACCGCCAGCCCGCTGCGGGGCCGCACCTGGCATTCCAGGTGGGGCGGGAGCTCGAGGACGAGGCCCGTCCCGACGAGCCGGATCTCGCCCGGCTCGAGGGTGAAGGCCGGGTCGGCCGAGCGGACGTCGTACCCCACCGCGTGGGCGGTGGCCCGCGTCGGGAGGGGAAGGTCGGGGTTGGTCGGGAGGCGGTGGATCCCCACCCGGTCGCCGGGGGTCATGACGCCCCCCACCCGCCGGGCCCCAGGAGGAGCGTGAACTGCTCCTCCGGATCGAAGGCGAGGCGGGCAGCCTCGGCCACCTCGTCGGCCGTGACGTCATCGACACGGGCCAGGAGGTCGTCGAGTCCGAGCCAGGGCTCTCCGGTGAGGGCCGAGCCCGCCAGCCGGTAGAGGCGGGCCGACGTCGACTCGAGCGAGAGCATGATCTGCCCCTTCACCTGCATCCGGGTCTGCTCCATTTCGTCGGGACCGAGTCCCTCCCGGCTGATGCGTGCGAACTCCTCGCGCAGCGCCTCCTCGGCCAGGGCACCCGACGAGGGCCGGGTCCCCAGATAGACGCCCGCGATCCCCCCCACGCTGTAGAACGACTGGAACGAGAAGACGGTGTAGGCGAGCCCCAGCTCCTCGCGGATCCGCTGGAAGAGCCGTGAGCTCATGCCGCCGCCGAACGCCTGCGACGCCAGGATCAGCGGAATCCGGAGCGGATCGACGTGGGGGACCGTCGGCCGCCCCATCACGAGGTGGAGCTGGTGGGAATCGCTGGCGACCGTCCGACGACCGATCACGCCCCCCTGCGGGGTATCGAGGGGCGCCGTCTCGCCCCCTCCCTCCACCTCTCCGAACGCCGAGGCCACCGCGTCGACGAAGCGGGCGTGGTCGACGTTTCCTGCCGCCGCGACGATCAGGTTGCGCCCGCGGTAGCGCCGCTCGTGAAGGCGGCGCAGATCGTCGATGTCGAGGTCGCGGACCGTCTCGCGGGTCCCCAGGATCGTGTGCCCGTAGGGGTGATCCCCCCACATCGCCGCCCCGTGGAGGTCGAACACCACGTCGTCGGGGGTATCATCGACCTGCGCGATTTCCTCGAGCACCACCTCGCGCTCGAGGTCGAGGTCGGCGGCACGGAGCGCCGGAGCGCCGACGAGGTCGGCGAGGACGTCGAGCGCCTCCGGGAGGTGGGTGTCGAGCACCCGCGCCTGGAAGGAGGTGTGCTCGCGCGCGGTGAAGGCGTCGAGCGACCCCCCCAGCGCCTCGAGCGAGAGGGCGATCTCGGCCGCCGAGCGGCGCGCGGTCCCCTTGAAGACCATGTGCTCGACGAGGTGGCTCTCGCCCATCCGCTCCGCCGGCTCGTGG
>CAYORZ010000255.1:0-3490 GCA_964406485.1 uncultured Gemmatimonadaceae bacterium
GGACTCCCGACTCGTTCTCGAGTTCCCCAGCGATGTGCGGGCGATCGAGCAGGCAGTGGAACAGGTGCTCCGTCGCTGCACGTGCGGGGCCACCCATGCCCGCAAGGTTCGGCTGAACTTCCGGATCGGCCTGACCGAGGCGATCGCCAACGCCGTCCTCTACGGCAACGGCGATGACCCCTCCAAGTCGGTGCGGATCGAGGTGTGCGTCGCGGGGTCCACGATCACCGCCCGTGTCACCGACCAGGGGTCGGGCTTCAATCCGGGAGCGATCCCCGATCCGACCACGCCCGAGAACCTCACCCGCCCCGGAGGGCGGGGGCTCTTTCTCATGCGGGAGCTCCTCGACGAGGTCCACTACAACGATCGCGGCAATTGCGTGACGCTGGTGCTCCACCTCGAGCCCGACTTCGACGGGGCAGCCTCGGCATGAGCTCCGGGGGACCGGCGCGCCCTCCCTTTCCCGAGTCCGTTCGCGAGACCCTCGACGACTTCGTCGAAGGGCTCGATCTCGACGTCTCGCTCTGGCTCACCGATGGAGCGACGTCGCGGCGGCTCTACCCCGACCCGGATCACGACGGGACGGGCGGCTCGGCCGGGATCCCCACGGTGCGCCGCCTGCAGGCGCGCGACGGCTCTCCCCTGGAACTCCGTGTCGCCGCGCGCGATGGCGCCGTCGACGACGCCGTGGCGAACCTGGTGGCGGCCGTCCTGTCGCGTTCGCTCGATTCCGCCCACGAGATCCGCTTCTTCACCTACGAGCTCACCGAGCGGTACGAAGAGATCAACCTCCTCTACTCGATCTCCGAGACGCTGGGCTCGATCCTGCGCCTCGACGAGGCGGCGCGGGTGATCCTCGGCGAGGTCTGCGACGTGATGGGGGCGGTGCGGGGTTCGCTCTGGGTCCACGATCCGGCCGATGACTTCCTGCACCTCGTGGCGTCGGTCGGCGGCGACGGGGTCACCGGTCCCATCGACGCGGCCACGTCGCAGGCGGTTTCCGCGAGGGTCTTTCGCGAGGCGCGGCCGATGATGGCGCTCCCCGAGGCCGAGCCGCTGGGCGAGGTGCCGGCGGGGGCGATCGACCCGAGCGAGACGTTTCTCTCGGTCCCGGTCCGCTACACCCCCCCCGAAGGCGAAGCGCGCACGGTGGGCGTGATGAATCTGATCGGGCGCCGCCACGCCGGGCGGTTCACTGCCTCGGACCAGAAGCTTCTCTCGGCCATCGCCACCCAGGTCGGCGCCGCCCTGGAAAACAACCGGCTGATCCGCCAGAGCCTGATGCGGGAGCGGATGGCGCGCGAGATGGAGCTCGCGCACAACCTCCAGATGAAGCTCCTTCCCGGTGTCGACCGCTTCGAGGGAATGCGCATCGGGGCGCGGGTGGAGCCGGCCGAGATGGTCGGCGGGGACTTCTACCAGCTCTTTCACCTTTCCGGGGGGAAGGTGGGGGTGATGGTGGGCGACGTCTCGAGCCACGGCTTTCCGGCGGCCCTCATCATGGCCCTCTCCATGAGCGCGGCGACGATCTACGCCCACAACTACACCTCGCCCGCCCGGGTGCTGCGCTTTCTCGACGACTCCCTCCGCGACGAACTGGAGTCCACCGAGATGTATCTGAGCCTCTTCTACGGGGTGCTGGACCCCCGTGAGGGCGTGCTCACCTGGTGCAACGCCGGCCACCCCCACGCCTTTCTCATCGGGGCCGACGGCCACACGGAGCGACTCGGGGCCACCGATCCCCCGGTCGGGATCGCCGGACCGGACGCCTACTCGGAGTGCACGCGCCCCTGGGATCCCGCGGGCGACGTCGTGCTCCTCTTCACCGACGGGCTCTCCGACGCGGCGATCGGGCGGGAGGGCGAGAAGGGCGAGGAACTGGTCCTGCGGACGGCCGTGGAGCACCGCGACGCCGACCCCGAGACGATCGTCGACATCCTCTTCGAGCAGGTCGGCGCCCTCCGCTCGTCGATTCCGGCCGACGATCGCACCGCGGTGGTCCTGGCCGGGGCACGGTGACGGGCGTTCCGCCCCCGCCGGAGAGCCGGCGTCCCCGACGTTCGCTCGGGCAGAACTTCCTGATCGACCCCAACCTCCAGCGCAAGATCGTGGAGGCGGTCGGGGCGGAGGCCGACGACGTCGTCCTCGAGATCGGACCGGGGCGGGGGGCCCTGACCCACCACCTTGTCGGGGTCCCCCGCCGCCTGATCCTGGTGGAGCTCGACGACGACCTCGCGGCCCACTGGCGCCGCACCTTCGGCGATCGCGACGACGTCACCGTCGTCCACCGCGACATTCTCGCCGTCTCGCTTGCCGAGGTCACCGACGATCCGTCGTCGCTCAAGGTGGTGGGCAACATTCCCTACAACATCACGACGCCGATCCTCTTTCACCTGCTCGAGCGCCCGCGCCCTGCGCGCATCGTGCTGATGGTGCAGAAGGAGGTCGCCGAGCGGATCGTCGCGGCCCCGGGGAGCCGCGACTACGGGGCGCTGGCGGTGGGGGTGCAGAGCGTGGCCGAGGTGCGGCGGCTCTTCGCGGTCGGGCGGCGCGCATTCAGGCCCGTGCCCCGGGTGGATTCGGTGGTGGTGGAGATCACCCCGCACGCGCCGCCCCACCTTTCGGCTGACGACGAAGCCGACCTGCGGACCCTCACGCGGGCCCTCTTCCAGTGGCGGCGGAAGCAGCTCGGCAAGACGCTGCGCGACCACCCCGCGCTCGCCCTCCCGCCCCCCCGGATCGCCACGGTCAGCGCCGATCTCGGGATCGACCTCGCCCGGCGTCCCGAGACCTTCACGCCCGCCGAGATGCTGGCCCTTGCCCGGGCGATCCGCTAGGATCGTGAAGGATTTCACAAGCCCGCCGTTTCCCCGATTCCCGACCCGTGTCCGTCCGGATTCCCCACTCCACGATTCGTCGTCTGTCGCACTACCTCCGGATCCTGGAGTCGCTCGAGGCAGAAGGAGACGAGACGGTGAGCAGCACCCGCCTGGCGCAGGCGGTGGGGACGACGTCGGCCCAGGTCCGGAAGGACCTCTCGCTCTTCGGATCGTTCGGCAAGCGGGGGCTCGGCTACCCGGTCACGGGGCTGCGGGAGCGGCTGCGTGCGATCCTGGGGCTCGACCGGCCGTGGACGGTGGCGCTGATCGGGGCGGGGCGGATCGGGGCGGCGCTCTTCGCGTACGGTGACCTGGCGCGGCGGGGCTTCCGGATCGTGGCCGTGCTCGATCGGGCCGAGAGCCGGGTCGGGGAGCGATGGGGTGACGTGACGATCGAAGACGTGGACAACCTGGAAGAGGTGATCCGGCGCGAGGGAGTCGAACTCGTGATCATCGCGGTGCCGGCCACCGCGGCCCAGGAAGTCGTCGATCGTGCCGTGGCGGCCGGGGTGAGGGGCGTCCTCAACTTCGCCCCCGTTCGGCTGCACACGCCCCCCGGCTTCTTCGTGCACAACGTGAATCTGGTCATGGAACTCGAGGCGTTGAGCTTC
>CAYORZ010000256.1:0-3488 GCA_964406485.1 uncultured Gemmatimonadaceae bacterium
TGGGGTGGACCGGGGTCACGGCCGCCTTCACGGCCTTCCTCGGAGGCCGCATCGCGAGCAATCTGGTGCTCCTCCGCCCCGTCCTCGGCGTCCTCGCCCGCCCCCTCCCCCCCGACCGCTGACTGTCGACGGCCGTCGGGGGCCGGTATCATCGTTCGAGATCCCTCACCCCGGAGGTCTCCATGCGTCCGCTCCACCCGCCCGTCGTCCTCGCCCTCGCGACCGCTGCCCTCGCCATGTCGACCGCCCCTCCCGCCCGCGCCGCGCAGTCGCCGCCGACCGACGGCACGGTGATCGTCCTGAACAAGCAGGGCAACGATGCCTCGTTCATCGACCTCGCCACCGGGGCGATCGTGGCCACCCTCCCCACCGGCCCCAACCCGCACGAGCTGGTGGTCACCTCCGACGGGGCCACGGCGATCGGGACCGACTACGGCGGGCGCACCCTCACCCTCTTCGACGTGGCCTCGGCCTCGGTCGTGCGCACGATCGACCTGGGCGAGTACACCCGCCCGCACGGGATCGTGGTGCTCCCCGGGGACTCGCTCGTGGCCGTCACCTCGGAGTCGCGTGGCGCGGTCGTCGTCGTCCGCCTGGCCGATGGGGCCCTCGTCGAAGTGCTCGAGACCCGGGCTCAGGGGTCGCACATGGTGGCGGCCACCGCCGACGGCACCACCCTCTGGACCGGCGACATGGGGTCGAACACCGTCACCGAACTCCGTCGCGGCACCCCGGGGCCCGTGCGGGCCTTCCCCGCCCCCGAGCGCCCCGAGGCGGTGCAGGTCACGCCCGACGGGAGCCGGGTCTTCGCCGGGAGCAACGCGACGGGGCGGGTGACCGCCTGGCAGACCGCCGACGGCACCGCCACCACCGTCGCCGAGGGCTTCTCCTGGCCATACCGCATCGTCCTCACCCCCGGTGTCGAGCAGATCATCATCCCCGACCTGGAGGCCGAGGTGGTGCGCTTCCTGGACGGGAGTGACTACACCGAGCGGGGCCGGCTGGCGTTTGCGGGTGAGGCGCCGCAGGGAGTCGCGCTGCACGGCGACGGTCGCCACCTCTTTCTCTCGCTCTCCGGCGCCGACCGGGTGGCCGTGATCGACCACGAGCGGCGGGAGGTGGTGGGCACGCTCCCCACCGGCCGCTCGCCGGACGGCATCGCCTGGTCCCCCCTCGTCGTCCGTCGTTGAGTCGTCTTCCCTCCACCGCGCCACCCCCGATGTCGCGTCTTCCGGCCTCCACCCTCGTCGCCTCCCTCGCCCTGATCGGGGTCTTCGGGGGGGCTCACCCCTCCCTCGCCGCCGAGAGCGTGCCGGTCGCCCCCCGCGCGTTCGCCGTCCCGGCCCCGACCGCCCCCCAGCCCCCCCACGTGCCGCCGCCCGGCCGGTGGGAGCGCCGTGCGCCCGCCGAGGTCGGGATGGACGCCGCCCTCCTCGCCGAGGCGGTCGCCTTTGCCGAGGCCCACGAAGCCCCCCAGGACCGCGACCAGGAACTCGGTCAGCTGAAGAGCTTCGGCCGGGAGCCGCTCGGCGACCCCATCGGGCCCTTCCGGGTGCGGGGTGGGGCCACCGGGGTGATCGTGCGCCACGGCTACCTCGTGGCCGAGTGGGGTGATGTGGAGCGGGTCGACATGACGCACAGCGTGACCAAGTCGTTTCTCTCGACCGTCGTGGGGCTCGCCCTCGACGACGGCCTCATCGCCTCGCTCGACGACCGGGTCGGCCCCACCATGGCCCCCGTCGACCTCCCGCCCGGCGACGGGGAGGAGGGCGTCGACCGGACCGGCTTCGGCGCGCCCGACCTCGCCACCCTCTTCACCTCATCCCACAACCGCCAGATTACCTGGCGGCATCTGCTCCAGCAGACGTCGAACTGGGCCGGCACCCTGTGGGGCAAGCCCGACTGGGCCGACCGCCCCGACCGCGACCCCGGTCGCTGGATCGGCGTCGAGCGCGCCCCCCCGGGATCCACCTGGGAGTACAACGACACCCGGGTGAATCTGCTCGCCCTCGTCGCGACCGGCCTCTGGCGACGGCCCCTCCCCGTCGTTCTCCGGGAGCGGGTCATGGACCCCATCGGGGCGTCCCCCACCTGGCGGTGGCACGGGTACGACAACGCCTGGATCCCCCTCGACGGGCAGTGGGTGCAGAGCGTGAGCGGGGGTGGTCACTGGGGCGGCGGCATGTTCATCCACGCCCTCGACCAGGCGCGCTTCGGGCTCCTCACCCTCCGCCGGGGGGAGTGGGGCGGCCGGCGCATCCTCTCCGAGCAGTGGTTCGACGAAGCGACGACGCCCTCCCCTGCCGAGCCCGGGTACGGCTTCATGAACTACTTCCTCAACCGCCCCGACGCCGAGGGAGAGAAGCGCTACCCCTCGGCCCCCGCCGAAGCGTGGACGCACATCGGCAACGGCACCAACATGATCTACGTCGACCCCGTCCACGATCTGGTGGTCGTGGCGCGGTGGATCCCCGGGGGGGTCATCGACGACTTCCTGGCGAAGGTCCTCGCCTCGATCGACGAGCGCTGATGTTCGATCCCGATCGACTGCGCGCCGTCCGCCGGAGCGGACTGGTCGACTCCTCCGAGGTCGGCGAGCTCCTCGCCGGTCCCCTCCGGGTGGCGCGGGCGGCGCTCGGCACGGACGGCGGCTTCGTGCTGCTGGCCGACCCCGAATCCCCCCGGGTCCTCGCGACCGTTCCCGACCCCTCCACCTGTGCGCGGCCCCTCGGACCCCACCTCCTGGAGCCGCTGGTCGAGGGGGGGCCGCTGGTCGTTCCCGTCGCTTCGACCCACTCCCGGGTGCGGGAGGCCGCTCCGGTGCAGACGGGGCGGGTGGGGTCACTCGTCGCCCGCCCCCTCCGCGGTCCCACGGGGCACGTCCTTGCCGGCCTCTGCCTCTGGCAGGGCGAGCCCCGCCCCTGGACGCCCGCCCAGCTCGGGCTCCTCGACGACCTGGAGGCCCTCCTCGCCGAGGCCCTCCGCGGCTGGCTCGTCCGGCGCGAGCGCACGACCCGGCCCCCTCGCGCCCAGTCGCTCGATCTGGTCCGCGAACTCGAACGGCGCGAGGACTGGTTCGACGTGGTGCTCGACGCCCTGCCCGTCGGGGTCGTCGTCGCCCGCGCCCCGTCGGGTGAGGTGGTGCGCGCCAATCGCGAACTCCTGCGCCTTCTCGACGCCCAGGACCTCCCCTCGATCGACGTCACCCGCCCCACCTGGTCCGACGCCGGAGTGCAGCTCGCGCCCGAGCACCACCCCCTCTCGCGGGCGCTCGCAGGCGAGACGGTCCGCGGCGAGATCCTGTGCTCGTCGCCGGATCCGGAGGCGAGCGGGGCGATCTGGTGGGAAGTCAACGCTGCCCCGCTCGCGGGCGCCGACGGTGAGGGCGTGGGCGCGGTCGTGACGATCGACGACATCACCGAGACCCGGGCCATCCAGTCGGCGCTCTACCGCACGCAGGAGCACCTGCTCCACGCCCAGAAGATGGA
>CAYORZ010000257.1:0-3466 GCA_964406485.1 uncultured Gemmatimonadaceae bacterium
GTTCTGCCCCGCATTGACCCGGTTGGCGAGTTGCTCGCCGAGGCGGGCCTTCAGGTGGAAGACGTGGTTGCACCCGCTCATCTCGAGGATGTCGACGGAGTGCTCCTTCTCGGCCAGGGCGATGATCGGCACCACCGGCGCCACCTCGCGAATCGTGAGGGCCGCATTGGTGCTCGGCAGGTCCCCCCGGTTGAGAACGACGAGGCGGGCCCGCTCCACCCCGAGTCCTCGCCACGTCTCGACGTCGTCGCGGGTTCCGCGCACCGCCGGCACCCCGTCCAGGACGAGTTCGGTCGCCCGGGCCGCGTCGTCTTCGAGCACCACGAAGTCCACCCCTGCCGCGCGCAGCCGGGGCGCGAGCGCCCGCGCAATGTCGTCCCACTGCGCGAGAATCACGTGGCCGGCCGTCTCGCGCGGCACGGCGGCCGGCGCCCGCACCCTGAGCCGCGCCTCGAGCCAGGGGGCGTAGAAGTAGCGGATGAAGGCGAAGGGGAGCACCAGCATCAGGAGGAGGATCCCCGACAGCAGCACGACGATGGTGAAGGCGCGCCCGACGTCGCTCTGGAACGTGATGTCGCCGAACCCGAGGGTGCTCATGACCGTCAGGGTCCAGTAGAGCGCGGTCGGCCACGAATGCACCTCTCCCTCGACCCGGATCATGATGACCTGGAAGAGGACGGTGTGGAGCGCGACCACCCCACCGAGGAAGAGCAGGAACTTGAAGAGGCCCGAGAGGTTGCGGCGCAGCTGGTCGTCGGACAGCCCGAGTCCCAGCTCCCCCCGGGGGATCTTCATCCCCGGCACCCTGCCGGGGTCGTCGCCGCCACCAGGCGCTCGAGCATGCGGAGGCCGTCGCCCCGGTCCAGGGCGGCTTCGGCCGCGCGCACCCCGCCGGCGAGGTCGTCCACCCGCCCCGAGACGAGGATCGCCGCCCCGGCGTTGAGCACGACGGCGGTGCGCGCCGTGCCCCGCACCCTCCCCTCGAGCACCCCCCGGATGAGCGCCGCGTTGTCGGACGGCTCTCCCCCCGCCAACTCGTCGAGGGGGCCCGAGGGAAGTCCCACGGATTCCGGAGTAATCGCGTGTTCCTCCACCCGGCCGTCGCGAAGTTCGAAGACGCGGCTGACCCCCGAGGGGCTGAACTCGTCCATCCCCGGCTCGCCGTGGACGACGAGGGCATGGGTATGGCCGAGGGCGCGCAGTCCCTCGACCACCAGCGGGAGGAGCGCGGGCTCGGAGACCCCCACCACCTGCCGGCGCGCGCCGGCCGGATTGGTGAGCGGTCCCAGCAGATTCATGACCGTCCGCACGCCGAGGGCCCTCCGCACACCGCTCATGTGGCGCATCGCCGGATGCAGGAGGGGGGCGAACATGAAGACGATTCCGACCTCGTCGAGCACCTCGGCCATCCGCTCGGGGGTGAGGTCGATCGTGACCCCGAGCGCCTCGAGCACGTCGGCGCTCCCGCTCCGGCTGGTGAAGGAGCGGTTGCCGTGCTTCGCCATCCGGACCCCCGCCCCCGCGGCGACCAGGGCGGCGGCGGTCGAGATGTTGAAGGTGCAGACCGAGCCGCCCCCTGTCCCCGCCGTGTCGACGAGGTCGTCGGAGGCGGCCACCGGCACCGGGATCATCGCCGCGCGCAGCGCCCGCACGCCGGCGGCGATCTCGCTGGGGGCGACCCCGCGCGCCTCGATCCCCATGAGCACGCCGGCCATCTCGACCTCCGACGCCACCCCGCTCATGAAGTGGGTGAAGAGGGCCTCGGCGGTGTCGACGTCGAGGGGCGAGCCGTCGGCGACGGCGCGCATCCAGCGGCGCAGCGGAGCGGTGGGAGGGTGTGAGGGCATCAGGTGGGGCGTGTATCGGAAGTCCTGCGAAAAGAAGCCCGTACGGGCAGAGAGTCCAAGCTGTAATTCCCGGCACCTGCGGTCAATTCATCGCTTGACACCCCCCCCCTGGTCGTAGACCTTCCCGCGGTGCGCGCCGGTACGGAGAAGGCCCGACCCCCTTCGGACGCCTCCCCAGAGGGAGCGGTCCGCATCATGCTCGTCCTGCACTACGATGGAGGCGACTTCCACGGGTGGCAGGTCCAGCCCCGGCACCGCACCGTCCAGGGCGAGATCGAGGCGGTCATCGAGCGCATCACCGGTGCACGCCGGGGCGTCGTCGGATCGGGGCGGACCGATGCGGGGGTCCACGCGACCGGCCAGGTGGCCACGGTCACGCTCCCCCCTTCCTGGACGCCGGAACGACTCCGCACCGCGCTCAACGCCCTCCTCCCCCGCGACATCTGGGTCGCGTCGGCGCGGAGCGTCCCCCTGAGCTTCCACCCCCGCCACGACGCCCGCGGGCGCAGCTACCGCTACCGGGTGGCGACAAGCCCGCTCGGCCGCTCCCCCTTCCACCGCCCCTTCTGCTGGGCGCTGGCGGAACCCCTCGACGCGGAGCTTCTCGACGAGGCGGCCGCCCTGCTCCCCGGCACCCGGTCGTTCCGCCCCTTCGCCAAGGCGGGGCAGCCCGAGCGGGGCGAGTTCTGTACCGTCGACGACGCGCGGTGGGATCGGTGGGACGATCTGGGGTACACCTTCTCGATCCGCGCAAACCGCTATCTTCATCACATGGTGCGGTACCTGGTCGGGACGATGGTCGCCGTCGCCGGCGGCCGGCGTCCCTTCGACGACTTCCGGAAGCTGCTCGAGGATCGCGACGGAGGGGGGCGGATCACGTCTCCCCCGGCGCCCCCCGAGGGCCTCTACCTCGAACAGGTCCGTTACCCCGACCTCGACCGCCCTCTTTCACCCCCCCTGCCTCCGACATGAAGATCTTTCTCGACACCGCCGACCTCGGTGAAATCCGCCGGGCGGCCGACGCCGGCCTCATCGACGGAGTGACCACCAACCCCTCGCTCATGGCGAAAGTGGCCGGCGAGCGTGACCCCGCCGACCTCTTTCTCGACATCTGCGCTGCCGTCGACGGCCCGGTGAGCGCCGAGGTCGTCGCCGTCGAGAAGAGCGCGATGATCGCCGAGGGGAAGCGGCTGGCGAAGCTCGCCGACAACATCGTGGTCAAGCTTCCCCTCACCGAAGAGGGACTCCGCGCCTGCCGCGCCCTCACCGCCGAGGGAATCCGCACCAACGTCACCCTCTGCTTCTCGCCCACGCAGGCAGCGTTTGCCGCGAAGGCGGGCGCCACCTACGTCTCGCCCTTCGTCGGACGCGTCGACGACATCGCGGGCGAGGGAATGCAGCTCATCGCCCAGATCCGGCAGATCTACGACAACTACGGCTTCGAGACGCAGATTCTCACCGCGTCGATCCGCCACCCCCAGCACGTCGTCGAGGCGATGCTGCTCGGGTCGGACTGCGGCACCCTCCCCCCCCCGGTGCTGTACCAGTTGCTGAAGCACCCGCTGACCGACAAGGGCCTGGACGCCTTCCTCGCCGACGGGAAGACGCTGGGGAAGGAC
>CAYORZ010000258.1:0-325 GCA_964406485.1 uncultured Gemmatimonadaceae bacterium
GCGCAGCGACTCGGGCCGGCGGTGAACCGCGGCGTCCTGTTCGGGCTCGGGCTCACGAGCGCGCTCTACGCGGTGCTCGACATCAAGAGCGACGTGCTCGACCGGCCGTGGCTGCTCTCGGACGCGGCCATGCTCGCCGAGATCACGGGCGTGCCCACGGTGTTCTGGGGCGTGCTCTGGATCGGCGCGGCGCTCGCGACGAGCGCGTGGCTCGTCCATCGCGCGTATCGTACGGCCTGACACCCATATCTCGTGTTGATCCGGCGGCCGCGACCCCGCCTGTCGTAGCCCCGGCGCCGCGTCCCGCTCGAGGGGCTTGCCCGAC
>CAYORZ010000258.1:335-3461 GCA_964406485.1 uncultured Gemmatimonadaceae bacterium
GGCTCCGCGCGAATGGGCCCCGACGAGCGACCCAGAGAGGCGGTCGTCGGTGGACCGCGGGCCTCGAGCCCGCCGGTGCTCTGCCCGATGTCGACCCGCAAGAAGGAGGTGATCCTTGTCTAGTCCGAGTACCCTGTCCAGCCTGGCACGGGCAAGCGATCGCCGGATCGGCCTCTAAGCCGGACCGCCTTTTCGAAGCAGACTGATTGCTGTTCGCGCCGTACCCGGCCGTCGCGCTGGGCTGCGACAGTACGGACGCCGCCGGGGCCTCGCCCCGGCGGCGTCTCTTTTTCCCCCTCCGGTCCCTCCGCGGACCTCAGCGCCCGAACCACTCCGGCTCGTTGCCGGGCTTCCACTTGATGTTGCACCCGACGCTCGGGGTCTGCGGCTCGGGAGCCGCGGCGCCGGCGAGCACCGCGTCGGTGGCCGCTCGCAGATCCGCCCCCGTCACCGGAACGTCGAGCGAGGGCCGGCTCGCGTCGAACTGCCCTCGGTAGGCGAGCCGACGCTCGCGGTCGTAGAGGAAGAAGTCGGGGGTGCAAGCCGCCCGGTACGCCTTCGCCACCTCCTGCGTCTCGTCGAACAGGTAGGGGAAGACGTAGCCGCGCCGCTCCACCTCCTCGACCATCCGCTCGGGCGCGTCGTCGGGATGACTGGACACGTCGTTCGCGTTGATCGCAACGACCGCGAGCCCCCGCTCCGCGTAGTCGCGGGCGAAGTCCGCCAGGCCTCCGGCGATGTGCTTCACGAACGGGCAATGGTTCGACAGGAAGACGACGAGGAGCGCCGGCGCGTCCCGGAAGTCGTCGAGCGCGACCATCCGTCCGCTCGCCGGATCGGGGAGGCGGAAATCCGGGGCGTTGGTGCCGAGCGGCACCATCGTCGAGGGAACGCGGACCATGCGAAGATCTCCGGAACCGGGGTCGGGTCGGCGACGATCGTGTCGGGGACGGATTCCGGAAGTGTGCCGGAAGGGCGCGAGCCGGGTCAACCGCGCGGCGCCGTCGCACGCCCGCAGAACCGATGGGCCACGAGCCGGGTACGGCCTCCCATGCGCATCGTGTCCCTCGCCTGCTCGAACACGGAGATCGTCTGCGCGCTCGGGTGCGCGGATCTCCTCGTCGGGGTGGACGACCACTCCGACCATCCCCCCGAGGTCGTGGACCGCCTGCCGAAGGTGGGGCCCGACCTCGACATCGACGTGGAGCGCGTCGCCGCGCTCGAGCCGGACCTCGTGCTCGCCACCCTCACCGTGCCCGGGCACGAGCGGGTCGTCGAGCGGCTGGAGGCCGCCGGCCTCCCCTTCATCGCGCCGGAGCCCGTCTCGATCGAGGACGTCTACCGGGACATCCGCGACATCGGCGGGCGGCTGGGGGTGCCGGAGCGCGCCGAGACGCTCGTGGCCGACATGCGCCGGGCCCTGCGCCCCCCGACGGACGCCGGCGCGGACGAGGACGGCGCCGGGCGCCCCTCGATCCTCGTGCAATGGTGGCCGAAGCCGGTCATCACGCCGGGGCGGCGGAGCTGGGCCACCGACGTGCTCGAGGCGGCCGGGGCGCGCGCCGTCCTCGCCGACGAGGACGTGAAGAGCCGCCCGATGAGCGACGACGAGGTGGCCGAGCGCGCGCCGGACGCGGTCGTTCTGTCGTGGTGCGGCGTGCACCCGGACAAGTACCGTCCCGACGTCGTGCTGCGCAACGAGCGCTGGGCCGACCTCCCCTTCGTGCGCGAGCGCCGCGTGTTCTGCGTCGGAGAGCCCTACCTCGGGCGGCCGGGGCCGAGGCTCGTCGAGGGGGTGGAGCGGCTGCGCGAGGTCGTGCGGACGCTGAAGGAGGGGGCGCGCTGATACCCAGCCCCCCTCGACGGCCCTTCAAGGTTCAAGTATACTCGAGGATGCGACCCCGGCGCACGCCGCGGTCGCGCACACCCGATCCTGGGAGGGCGCCATGCCACCGCTCCTCACCGCCGGTTTCCACCACATCACCATGGTCTCCGCCGACGCGCGGCGGACCCTCGACTTCTACGGCCGGCTGCTCGGGCTCGGCCTGGTGAAGAAGACGGTCAACTTCGACGATCCGGGCGCCTATCACCTGTACTTCGGTGACGAGGGCGGCCACCCCGGCACGCTCCTCACCTTCTTCGAATGGCCGAACGCGGGTCGCGGCCGGTGGGGGGTGGGCGGCATTCACCACCTGGCCCTCGGGGTGGCGACGCCGGAGGCCCAGCTCAAGTGGAAGCGGCGGCTCGTCGATGCCGGGGTGTCGGTGACGGGCCCGCTCGACCGGGGGTACTTCAAGAGCCTCTACTTCCAGGATCCGGACGGTCAGATCCTCGAGATCGCGACCGCCGGTCCGGGATACGCCGTGGACGAGCCGGCGGATGCGCTCGGCCGCGAGGAGGTCGTGCCCCCGCCCGAGCGCCTCCCCGACGGGCGGGACGAGGTCGCGATCGCACGGACGACCCATCCCGATCCGGTGCCCGAGGTGACGCCGGACATGCGGCTGCAGGGCATCCACCACATCACCGGCCTCACGGACGACCTCGAGCGCGCCGACGCGTTCTACCAGGAGGCGCTCGGGCTGCGGCTCGTGAAGAAGACCTTCAACCAGGACGACGCCCGCACGCGCCACTGGTTCTGGGCGCGCTACGACGGCGAGGAGGTGGCGCCTCACTCCGCGCTCACGCTCTTCGACTGGAAGGGCTCGACGTACCGGGCACGCGGGGGCGCGGGACAGACGCACCACATCGCGTTCCGCGCCCGGAACGAGGAAGAGCAGGCCGAGTGGCGCGAGCACCTGGCGGGTCTCGGGGTGTCGGTGACGGAGGTCCGCGACCGCACGTACTTCCGAAGCATCTACTTCCCCGCCCCGGACGGGCTCCTCCTCGAGATCGCGACGGACGGCCCCGGTTTCGCCGTGGACGAGGATCCGGAGGCGCTCGGGTCCGCGCTGAAGCTGCCGGCGTGGCTCGAGCCGCACCGCGCGCGGATCGAGGCGACGCTCTCGCCGCTGGGCGTGTGATGGGCGCCGAGCACGGGGAGCGCTCGGCGCCGCGCATCGTGGAGCACCGGGTGGGCGGGCCGGTCCCTCCGCCGCCGGACGGGACGGTCGCGGTGCTCCTGCACGG
>CAYORZ010000259.1:0-3444 GCA_964406485.1 uncultured Gemmatimonadaceae bacterium
GCCCGCCTGGGCCGGCCGCTCACCAGCACCTCGGCCAACGCGCCCGGTGGCCCCCCGGCGCGCGATGCCGGGGAGTGCGTCGCCGTGTGGCGGGCGCTGGGCGGGGAGCGCGGCGAAGGGGTAGTGATCGATGCCGGCCGCCTCCCTCCGAGTCCCCCCTCGACCATCATCGACTGTCTCGACCCGGTGCCTGTCGTTCATCGCGAGGGGGCGCTCCCCCTCGACCGCCTCCGTTCCGTGCTGAGCGGATTCCTCCTGAACCCCGATCCGTCGTGAGCCAGCCCTCTCCCTTCCGCATCGTCTTCGTCTGCACGGGCAACACCTGTCGGAGTCCCCTTGCCGAGGCGCTCGCCCGCGAAGAGCTCCGCCGCCGGGGGTGGGGAGGGGTGGAGGTCGCGTCGGCCGGCACGTCGGCGATCCCCGGGTCACCGATCTCGGAGGGATCGCTCCGCGTGGGGGCCGAGATCGGCCTGGATCTGAGCGGGCACCGGGCCCGCCTTCTCGACGAGAGCGTCGTCGCCGACGCCGACGTGCTGCTCACCATGTCGCCCCATCACCGGCAGCGGGCGGCCGAACTCGGTGGGGCGGAGCGCACGGAGCTCCTCACCACCTTTGCCGGGACGGGAGACGCGGGCGTGCCCGACCCCTTCGGGGCCGACGATCACGCGTACCGCGCGACGCGCGAGGCGCTCACCCGGCTGATCCGGGCGGCCCTCGACCGCCTCGCCCCCGTCCTGGATCCATGACCTCGCCTCCGGTCACCGCGGCGACCCGCCTCTTCGCGCTTCTCGGCGACCCCGTCGCGCACTCCCTCTCGCCCCGGATCCACGGGGCCGCGCTCGCGGCGCGGGGGATCGATGCCGTCTACCTGACGCTGCGCTGCGACGCTGCCGACGCTGCACCCCTGGCGCGTGCGATCGCGCGGGCGGGCGGGGGCGGCAACGTCACCCTCCCGCACAAGGAGCGGGTGGCGGCTGCCCTCGATCAGCGCACCTCTGCCGTGGAGCGGACGGGCGCCTGCAACACGTACTGGGAGGCCGACGGGGACTTCTGGGGCGACAACACCGACGTGGCGGGCTTTCGGGGCGCCGTGGCGGCCCTCGTCCCGGAGGGCATCCGGGGGGGGAGGGCGCTCCTTCTCGGCGCGGGCGGGGCGGCGCGCGCGGCTCTCGCCGGGCTCCTCGACGAGGGGGCAGAAGAGGTCGCGATTCTCAACCGGTCCGTCCCCCGGGCCCACACGCTGGTGGCCGGCGTGGCCGGGGCGGAGCGACGGGCCGTCGTCGTCGACCACCCGGGCGCCGTCGCGGGAGCGTCGTTCGACGTGGTCGTGCAGGCCACGTCGCTCGGACTCCGCCCCGACGACCCCCTCCCGCTCCCTCCCGACCGGTGCGGGGCGGTGGGAGCGGCCCTCGATCTCGTCTACGGGCCGGCGCCCACGCCCTGGGTGGAGGCCGCACGGAACGCGGGAATCCCCGCCGCCGACGGGAGCGAGATGCTCCTGATCCAGGCGGCCACCGCATTTCGCCGCTGGTTCGGAGACCCCGTCCCGCTCGACGCGATGCGGGAGGCGCTCGCCGGGTCCCGCCGGTGAGGCGAGTCCTCCACTTCCTGCTCCCTCTCCGCTGCCTGGGGTGTGGAATCCCGATCGCCGACGACCCTGCGGGTGGGCGCGAGCCGGCCCTCTGCCTGGGGTGCCGGCTCGCCCTCGTCGAGCCGCCCGCGCCGCGCTGCCCTCGCTGTGATCTCCCCCGGGGGACGGGGCGAGACCGCCCTGCCCTCTGCGGTCAGTGCGACGACTGGCCCCCCGTCGTCGTGCGCGCCGTCACCGGAGTGGCCCTCCAGCCCCCCGCCGACGCCCTGGTGCAGTCCCTGAAGTACGGGGGGTGGCGGCGCGCGGCCGAGCCGATGGCCGACCGGATCGAGCGGCGGTTGCGGGTGCTCCCCGAGCTGGAGGGGGCGGTGCTCGTGCCAGTCCCCACGTCGCCCCGTCGGGAGCGTCGGCGGGGGTACAACCAGGCGCGGGTGCTCGCCGAGGCGCTGGCCCGTCGGCGGGGATGCCGGGTGCTCGACGCCCTGGCGCGGGCACCCGGCTCCACCAGCCAGGTTGCCTTGCCGCAGGACGAGCGTCGGGCTAACGTCCGAGGGGCGTTCGAGCCCGGTCCGGATGCGTCCCGGGTCGGCGTCCTCCCTCACACGATTCTCGTGGACGACGTCCTCACGACCGGTGCGACCGCCGGTGCGGCTTCCGAGGTGCTGGCCGGACTCGGCGCCGAAGCCGTGACGGTGGCTGCCTTCGCACGCGCGCTGCCCCGGGCGGTCGGCCCGGGCTGAGCGACCTCGTCCGATGCTTCGACAAGGAGTCTCCATGGCCATTCGGGTCGCGATCAACGGTTTCGGACGGATCGGTCGAAACGTTCTCCGGTCGGCAAAGAAGGCGGGGCACACCGACCTCGACTTCGTCGCGGTGAACGACCTCACCGACAACGCCACTCTCGCCCACCTCCTCCAGTACGACTCCGTGCACGGTCGCTACCCGGGAACCGTCGAGGTTACCGACGACGGGCTCCGCGTCGACGGCGACGACCTGCGCGTCCTGAGCGAACGCGACCCCTCGAAGCTCCCCTGGGACGACCTCGGCGTCGACATCGTCATCGAGTCGACCGGCATCTTCACCCACCGCGACAAGGCGTCACAGCACCTCGAGGCCGGCGCGCGCAAGGTGATCATCTCCGCCCCGGCGAAGGAAGAAGACATCACGATCGTCCTCGGGGTGAACGAGGACCGGTACGATCCGGCGTCGCACGACATCATCTCCAATGCGAGCTGCACGACGAACTGCCTCGCCCCCGTCGTGAAGGTGCTCCTGGATTCGTTCGGCTTCCGCCGCGGCTTCATGACCACGGTGCACGCCTACACCAATGACCAGCAGATCCTCGACCTTCCCCACAAGGATCTGCGGCGCGCCCGGGCGGCCGCCCTCTCGATGATCCCGACCACCACCGGGGCGGCCCGCGCCACCTCGCTCGTCCTTCCCGAGGTGAAGGGCAAGCTGGACGGGATGGCGATCCGCGTCCCCACGCCCGACGTCTCCCTCATCGACCTCGTGGCCGAACTCGAGTCCGAAGTCGACGTGGAGACGGTCAACGACGCCTACGCCTCGGCGGCCGAGGGGGCGATGAAGGGGATCCTGGGCGTCGAGCCGCGCCCGCTCGTCTCCGTCGACTACACCGGCGATCCGCACTCCGCCGTCGTCGATACCCTCTCGACGGGGGTGATGGAGAACCGGATGGTGAAGGTCGTGGCCTGGTACGACAACGAGTGGGGATACTCGAACCGCGTGGTCGACCTCGCCCGCTTCGTGGGCGAGCGCATCTGACAGGTGCGCGGCCACCCGCACGGTCCTGAAGGGGCCCGTCGTCGGATCGTTCGGCGACGGGCCCCCCG
>CAYORZ010000260.1:0-3441 GCA_964406485.1 uncultured Gemmatimonadaceae bacterium
ATGCGGATCATCGGCGACATCTTCGCCTACACCGCCGAACGGATGCCGCGCTTCAACTCGATCAGCATCTCGGGCTACCACATGCAGGAGGCGGGCGCTACCGCCGATCTCGAACTCGCCTACACCCTGGCCGACGGCCTGGAGTACGTGCGTGTGGGGCTCGACGCGGGACTCGCGATCGACGACTTCGCCCCCCGACTGTCGTTCTTCTGGGGGATCGGGATGAATCACTTCATGGAAGTCGCCAAGCTGCGGGCCGCCCGTCTTCTCTGGGCTCGCCTGATACGGGACTTCGAACCGGCAAACCCGAAATCGATGGCGCTGCGCACCCACGCCCAGACCTCGGGATGGAGCCTCACGGCCCAGGACCCCTGGAACAACGTGGTGCGTACGGCTCTCGAGGCGATGGCCGCGGCCCTGGGCCATACCCAGTCTTTGCACACCAACGCCCTCGACGAGGCCATTGCCCTTCCGACCGACGCCTCGGCCCGCATCGCGCGCAACACACAACTCCTTCTCCAGGACGAGACGGGGATCACGAGGGTGGTCGACCCCTGGGGCGGGTCGTGGTACCTCGAGGCGCTCACCGACGCCTTGATGCGGCGCGCCTGGACGCACATCCGGGAGGTCGAGGAACTCGGGGGGATGACCCGGGCCATCGAGACCGGCCTGCCGAAGATGCGGATCGAGGAGGCAGCAGCGCGGCGCCAGGCACTCATCGATTCGGGGCGCGAGGTGATCGTGGGGGTGAATCGCTACCGTCTCGACGAGGAAGAGCCGATCGAGACCCTCGAGGTCGACAATACGGCCGTGCGTGCGCAGCAGGTGGAGCGCCTGGCCGCGCTGCGGTCGGAGCGCGATGACGGGGCGGTCCAGGGGGCGCTCGACGCCCTCACCCGAGCTGCCGGCTCCGGCGAGGGCAACCTGCTGGCGCTCGCAGTCGAGGCGGCCCGGGCTCGCGCCACGCTCGGCGAGATCTCGACGGCGGTGGAGGTGGCCGTGGGGCGGCACCGGGCGGTGGTGCGGGCGGTGCGGGGCGTCTATGCGAGCGAATTCGGGGAGTCCGATGAAATGAAGCGGGTACGTGAGGCGACCGCGCGGTTTGAGGAACTCGAGGGGCGGCGCCCCCGGATCCTCATCGCCAAGATGGGGCAGGACGGCCACGACCGGGGCGCCAAGGTGATCGCCACCGCCTTTGCCGACATGGGCTTTGACGTCGACATCGGCTCGCTCTTCCAGACGCCCGCCGAGACGGCGCGGCAGGCCGTCGAAAACGATGTGCACGTGGTGGGCATGAGTTCGCTGGCCGCGGGCCACAAGACCCTGCTTCCGCAGCTGCGCGCCGAGCTGGAGGCCCTGGGCCGGCCCGACATCCTGGTCGTGGCCGGGGGGGTGATCCCCTTCCGTGACTACGCCGAACTGGAGCAGGCGGGCGCCGCAGCCATCTTCGGCCCGGGGACGGCGGTGCCGGTCGCCGCCCACCGCGTGGTGGAGGAACTGGCCGCGCAGCTCGGACATGACTGACCGCCGTCGGCGCGAACTGTCGGTCGCCGAGCATGTGAGCGGCGTGCGCCGGGGCGACCGGACGATCCTCGCGCGCACCATCACCCTGATCGAGAGCCGCGCCCCTGCTCACGCCGCCCGGGGCGCCGAGGTGCTCGCCGCCCTCGCTCCGCTGGCCGGAGGATCGATCCGCGTCGGCATCACCGGGGTGCCCGGAGTGGGCAAGAGCACCTTCATCGAGGCGCTCGGCATGCATCTGATCGATCGCGGTCACCGCGTGGCGGTGCTCGCGGTCGATCCGAGTAGCACGGTGTCGGGAGGCAGCATTCTCGGAGACAAGACGCGCATGGAGCGTCTGGCGCGCGAATCACACGCCTACATCCGGCCCTCGCCCACTTCCGGTACGCTGGGTGGGGTGACCCGCAAGAGCCGCGAGACGATCACCGTGCTGGAGGCCGCCGGCTTCGATGTGGTGCTGGTGGAGACCGTGGGGGTGGGGCAGAGCGAGGTCACCGTGCGCTCGATGGTCGACTTCTTTCTGCTGCTGATGCTGACGGGGGCGGGCGACGAGCTCCAGGGCATCAAGAAGGGGGTGGTCGAGCTGGCCGATGCAATCGTCGTGCACAAGGCCGACGGCGACAATCTCGAGACCGCCCGACGCACCCGCGCGGAGTTCGAGACCGTGCTGCGCCACCTCGCGCCCGCCACCGAGGGGTGGGTGACCCGGGCCCTGATGGCGTCGGCCCTGACCGGCGAGGGGGTGGCCGAGGTGTGGTCGACGGTCGAGGACTTCGTGGCATCCACCCGCGCGAGCGGGGCGTTCGAGCGGCGCCGGCGCCGGCAGGTGCTCGACTGGATGTGGAGCATGGTCGAGGAACGACTGGTCCGGCGCTTCAACGACCACCCCGGCGTAGCCGCGCTCCGTCCCGACGTGGAAGCCGCAGTGCTCGCCGGACAGCTGGCCGCCCCCGAAGCGGTGGAGCGACTGCTGGAGCGCTTCGAGGAGTGAGAATTCCCGTGCGGGTGGCCGCGAGCCCTTGTGCGCCCGGCCTTGCCCGCACGGGGCACCGGAGGGTATGACATCCCCTGAGGTATGCGCGGCCGGATCGCCGCGCCCTGTTTCCGAACATTCCGACGATCGAGTTCGACCGATGACGATTCTGCGCAACCTGGCGGGCGTGACCCTCCTCACCATACTCACCGCCATCCCGTTCGAGCCGGCGCAGGGGCAGCAGGCGCCCCGCGATCCGTGCACCACACCGACCGCCGAGTGCACCGAGTGGGTGCCGGTGGGCTCCGGACGCTCTCTCATCTACCGCAGTCACTCCCTCGATGAGCGCAATGAGGCCATCACGCACGCCATGATCATGGTGCACGGTGCGGGGCGAAATGCGGACGACTACTTCACGACGGCCCTGGCGTCTGCCTTCGTGGCCGGTGCGCTGGAGACGGCCGTGGTGATCTCGCCTCGCATGGCGTCGAACAACGGCCAGGGGTGCCGCGACGAACTGGCGAGCGACGAGATCTCCTGGAACTGCAGCACCTGGCGTTCGGGCGGTCCGTCGTTGAGCCACCCGGAGGTCACCTCGTTCGACTTTCTCGACGAGATCCTGAAGCAGGTCGCGCGGCGCGACGTGTTTCCGAATCTGCGTGCCATTGTGGTGACCGGACATTCGGCGGGCGGCCAAGTGACGAACCGGTACCAGATGTCGAATCGCGTGCACGATTCGTTGGGGGTGCCCGTCACCTATGTCGTCTCCAACCCCTCCAGCTACGCCTACCCGGGGCCGGAGCGGCCCACGCCGGCCGCCTGGAGTCTCACGGCCAGCGCCCCGGGGTACATTCCCGAGGTGTCCGAGAGCAGGTCACCCTTCCGCTCGACGGCCAGCGACCGGGGGTGCACCGTGTACGATCAGTGGCCCTACGGATTCCAGAATC
>CAYORZ010000261.1:0-3432 GCA_964406485.1 uncultured Gemmatimonadaceae bacterium
GTCGGCCACGAGCCGGGCATTGATCTCGGGACGCTTGACCTCTTCGACGTTGACCGAGATCTCGCTGTTGGTCAGCACCGCGAGTTCGTCGCGCAGCTTGTCGACCTCCGAGCCCCGCTTCCCGATCACCACGCCCGGACGGGCCGTGTGGATCGTGACCACGATCTTGCTCGGCTTGCGCTCGATCTCGACCTCGGCGATCGCCGCGTGGGCGAGCCGGCGGAAGAGATACTTGCGGATCGTCTCGTCCTCCATGAGCAGGCGGGGAAAGTCTCGCTCGGCATACCAGCGCGACTTCCAGTCCTTCACGATGCCCAGGCGGAACCCGGTCGGGTGCGTCTTCTGTCCCATCGGATCAGGCGTCCTTGTGTTCGACGACCACGGTGATGTGGCTCGTACGCTTGCGAATCGGAGCGGCCCGGCCCATCGCGGCGGCGCGGAAGCGGCGCAGCGTCGGACCCTCGTCCACGTAGGCCTCGCGGACGATCATTTCATCGACATCGACGACGGTCCCCTCGTCCTCGGCCCGGTTGCGGGCGTTGGCGACGGCCGAGCGCAGCGTCTTCGACACCGGCTCTGCCGCCGACTTCTTCGAGAACTGCAGAAGGGCGTACGCGTCGTTGACCTTCTTTCCCCGGATCTGGTCGACCACCAGGCGGACCTTCCGCGGACTCATCCGCACGTATCGTGCGATTGCCCTGGCTTCCATGGCTCTCTTCTCCTCGAGCACGATCAGCGCTTGGACCGCTTGTCGGCCAGCTTCCCCCCATGACCCCGGAACAGCCGGGTCGGGGCGAATTCGCCGAGCTTGTGGCCCACCATGTTCTCGGTGATGTAGACCGGGATGAACTTGTTGCCGTTGTGCACCGCGACGGTGTGCCCCACGAACTCGGGCGAGATGGTGGACGCGCGCGCCCAGGTCTTCACGACCCTCTTCTCGTTGCGCGAGTTCATCACCTCCACCTTGAGGAGGAGCTTGTCGTCGATGTACGGACCCTTCTTGATGCTACGTGCCATGGCGGTCGGTTCTCGTTTCCCGGGGCGTCAGCTCTTCGTCGCCTTGCCGCGCCTGCGGCCACGGACGATGAGCGCATTGGACTTCTTCTTGCGATTGCGGGTCTTCTTTCCGTCGGGGGTGCCCCACGGCGACACCGGGGGGCGTCCGCCGGAGGTGCGGCCCTCTCCCCCTCCCAGGGGGTGGTCGACGGGGTTCATGGAGACACCGCGGACCTTGGGCCGGCGGCCCCGCCAGCGCATGGCGCCCGCCTTCCCGATCGAGGTCAGCTCGTGGTGCACGTTGCCGATCTGACCGACGGTCGCCAGGCAGGTCCGATGGACCCGCCGCACCTCGGTGGAGGGGAGGCGAAGCGAGACGTAGTCGCCTTCCTTCGCCATCACCTGCACCCCGGCACCGGCCGAGCGCGCGATCTGACCGCCCTTCCCCGGCTTGAGTTCCACGTTGTGCACCGTGGTCCCCAGGGGGATGTTGCCGAGCGGGAGGGCGTTGCCCGGCTTGATGTCGGCGTCGGGACCGGACGTTACCACGGCTCCGACCTCGAGACCCCGCACGTGCAGAATGTAGCGCTTCTCGCCGTCCGCGTAGTGGATCAGGGCAATGTTGGCGGTGCGGTTCGGATCGTACTCCACCGCGGCGACCGTGCCGGGCACACCGACCTTGTCGCGACGGAAGTCGATCTTCCGGTAGCGGCGCTTGTGACCCCCGCCCCGCCGGCGCATGGTGATGTTTCCGTGATGGTTCCGCCCTCCGGTGCCGTGGAGCGGCTCCACGAGGGACTTCTCCGGTCCCCGCCGGGTGATCTCGTCACCGTCGGTGATCGACCGTCCCCGGGTTCCGGGAGTCATCGGCTTGAATTTCTTGATCGCCATCGCTCAGCCCTCACCCAGCCTCGTAGAACTCGATGTGATCACCCTCGGCGAGGGTGACCAGCGCCTTCTTCCACGCCGGACGGCGACCGATGTCGCGATTCCGGCTCATCCGTCCGAGCATGGCACGGCGGGTCTTCCCGGCGTACACCATGGTCCGGACGCGCTCGACCTTCACGTCCCACAACTTCTCGACCGCCTGACCGATCTCGATCTTGTTGGCGCCCTTGTCGACGATGAAGGTGTAGACCTGACTCTCCATTGCCTCGGCGCTCTTCTCGGTGATCAGCGGCTTCACGATCACGTCGCGCGGGTCACGCATCGTCGCTCTCCTCGTCAATCTCGCTCGGGTCGGCGGTCTCGCTCGTGTCCGCGGCCGGGGCGGGATCGGACGCCGCGGCAGCGGCGGCTTCACCGGCGTCGACCGTGGGCGCGGCGACCGGGGTCGCGGCATGGGCCGCGTCGGCGTCCTCACGCTCCAGGGCATCGAGGGCCGTGACCTCGACCACCACCGTGTCGGCCCGGAGAATGTCGTAGACCGACTCCGTTCCGAAGGCCCGCACCTCGACACCCGGCAGGTTGCGGGCAGAAAGGTAGACGTTCTCGCGGGTCCCGTGGGTCAGGACGAGCACCTTCCGCCCTCCCAGCTCGATCGCGGCCAGGTAGTCGCGAATCCGGGCCGTACGCGGGGCGTCGTACTCGAAGGCATCCACCAGGACCACCCGATCGGCCTCCGCCCGCGCGTTGAAGGCGGAACGACGGGCCAACGCCCTGACCTTGCGCGGGACGCGCTGCCGCCAGGAGTGCGGGGTGGGAGGGAAGGCGAGTCCGCCACCGCTCCACTGCGGCGCCCGGATGGTGCCCTGCCGGGCCCGCCCCGTCCCCTTCTGACGCCAGGGCTTCCGGCTTCCGCCCGAAACCGCACTGCGGTTCTTCCCCGCCGCGGTGCCCTGTCGCTGGTTGGCGAGGTAGGCCTTCACCACCTGGTGCATGACCGCCTCGTTCACGACTCCGTCGAAGAGGGAGGTCGGCAGGCGCCGCGCCTCTCCCTGCGATCCGTCGGTCTTGTAGTAACGCGCGTTGAACATCGGTCGCTTACTTGGTGATGAGGACGAAACTGTCGCGCGATCCCGGAAGCCCACCCTTGATGAAGAGCAGGTTCCGCTCGCTGTCGACCTTGACGACCGTCAGGTTGCGAATGGTGGTCCGCGCCCCCCCCCATCTGACCGGGAAGCTTCTTTCCCTTGATCACCCGGGAGGGGTTGGTGCCCGGGCCGAGCGACCCGGGGTTGCGGGCCATCGGGTGCCCGTGACTTCCGGGACGTCCGGCAAATCCGTGCCGCTTGACGACCCCCTGGAAACCGCGGCCCTTCGACGTCCCGGTCACCTTCACCCGGTCGCCGGCTTCGAACTGTTCCACCGTGAGGAGCTGGCCGAGCTCGTACCCGTCGCCATTGGCCGGGACCTCCCGGACAATGCGGGGGGTCTCGTCGAGGCCGGCGCGCGCCGCATGGCCGGCTTCGGCCTTCGTGGCGCGGTGCGCCTTGC
>CAYORZ010000262.1:0-3431 GCA_964406485.1 uncultured Gemmatimonadaceae bacterium
CAGCACGGTGGGGGTGGGGACGATTCCGACGTCGATCACGTCGACGCCGACCGACTGGAGGCCCGCCGTCGCTGCGGCGCGGAAGAGCGCCCCCGACGTCCGCGAGTCCCGCCCCACGATGACGGGGCCCCTGGCCCCTTCCCGGCGCAGGAAGGCGCCGAAGGCCGCAGCCGTCCCGCAGACCAGTTCCGGCGTCAGGGGGTCACCCACCCGCCCCCGGATCCCGGAGACGGAGACCATGAGGGAGGGAGGAAGCTCGAGCGGCATCGCGGGAGGGCGCGGGGGGAAGACGTCCGACAAGACCGCGGAATCTCGCCCGAGCCGGGGGGAGCGTCAACGCGGCCGGAGCGGTAGGTTGATGGCGTCCGTATCCGTTCCCTCGCCATCCCTCCGGGTCATGACGCATTCTTCCACCGACGATCTCGGGTTCGGCACCCGAGCGATTCACGGCGGCCAATCGCCCGAGCCGGCCACCGGCGCGATCATGCCGCCGATCTTCCAGACCTCGACCTTCGTGCAGCCCGCCATCGCGGAGCCGCTCGGGGGCGTCTACGACTACGCCCGGGTCGCCAACCCCACCCGCGAGGCCCTCGAGCGCAACCTCGCCACCCTCGAGGGGGGGAACCACGGGATCGCCTTCTCCAGCGGCCTGGCCGCGATCGAGGCGGTCGTGAAGACCCTCTCGGCCGGCGATCACGTGGTGACCGAAGAGAACACCTACGGCGGCACCACGCGTATGTTCACCCGCGTCTTCGAGCGACTCGGGATCCACTTCACCTTCGTCGATTCGAGCGACGCCGACGCGGTCGCCGCCGCCATCCGACCCGAGACCCGCCTGATCCACGTCGAGACGCCGACCAACCCGATGATGCGGGTCTGCGACCTCTCCGCGGTGGTCGCGATCGCCCGCGACGCCGGGGTGCGCGTGATGGTCGACAACACCTTCGCCTCGCCCTTCAACCAGCGTCCCCTCGAGTGGGGCGCCGACATCAGCGTCCACTCCACCACCAAGTACCTCAACGGGCATTCCGACATCATCGGGGGCGCCCTCGTCGTCCGCGACGACGACCTCGCCGAGGAGATCCGCTTCGTGCGGAAGTCGACCGGAGGCGTCCCCGGTCCGATGGACGCCTGGCTCTGCCTGCGCGGCATCAAGACGCTCCACCTCCGGATGCGGCAGCACAACGTCGCGGGGCTGGCCGTCGCCCGCCACCTCGAGGCGCACCCGCGGGTGGACCGGGTCTACTACCCGGGGCTGGAGTCCCACCCCCACCACGCCGTCGCCGCCCGGCAGATGGACGGCTTCACCGGGATGGTCTCGCTCGACGTCGGCACCCTCGACCGCGCCCGCGCGCTCGCCGAGGGCACGCGCCTCTTCCAGCTCGCCGAGAGCCTGGGCGGTGTCGAGTCGCTGATCAGCGTCCCCGCGCTCATGACCCACGCCTCTGTCCCGGCCGACCGCCGGGCGCGGATGGGGGTCACCGAAGGACTCGTGCGGTTGAGTGTCGGGGTCGAGGATCTCGACGATCTCGTCGCCGACCTCGATCGCGCGCTCGACGGCTGACACGACGGGGGGACGCGCCGGAGTCCGCAGGGGGAGGGGTCGCCGAAACACCCCCGGCGGGAATACCGTAGAAGGGACGAGCATCGACCTCGCTCCCGACGCGCGGGCACCGACCCGGCGCGCCCCCCCGAACACCGTCTCCACGAGGCCACGATGGACGATCAGGATCGCACCCCGCACGCCGACGCTTCCGGGGCCCGTGCCCGCCGGGTGCTCACCGACATCGCGCCCCGCAGCTGGGAACACCCGGCCGACAAGGCAGCGCTCGCGGCGCTGCGGCGGCTCCCCGTCTTCGACGAGGTCCTCCGCAAGCTGTTCGGGTTCTTCGGCGAGAAACCCATCCGCCTGGCCTTCCAGGCGAATGCGGTGAAGGTCTCCGAACGCCAGTTCCCCCGAGTCCACGAGCTCTACCAGGAGGCCCGCCTCACCCTCGATGTCGAGCAGGAGTACGACCTCTACGTCTCGCAGACGCCGATCGTCAATGCGGGGGCGTACGGGATGGACAAGCCCTTCATCATCCTCAATTCGGGCACCCTCTCGCTCCTGGACGACGAGGAACTCCGCTTCATCATCGGCCACGAACTGGGGCACATCCTCTCGGACCACGTCCTCTACCGGACGATGACCGTCCTCCTCCTCCAGCTTGCGGGAATGGGATTCCCGATCGTCGGACTCGCGGCGCGGGCCGTTCTGGTCGCCCTCCTGGAGTGGGGACGGAAGGCCGAACTCTCGTCCGATCGCACCGGGCTCCTCGCCGTCCAGGATCCGGAAGTGGCGATGCGCACCATGCTGAAGATGGCGGGCGGTCCCGACGGGGGGCAGCTGAACCTCGACGAATTCATCCAGCAGGCCGAGGAGTACCGCGAAACCGGCGACATCGGCGACCAGGTCTTCAAGATCCTCAACCTGATGGGCACCACCCACCCCTTCTGGGTGCTCCGGCTTTCCGAACTCCGCACCTGGATCGAGGGGGGGGCGTACGACCGGATCCTGCGCGGCGACTATGCCCGGCGCGGCGATCCCGACCCCGCCTACGAAGACGACCTGCGCGAAGCCGCCCAGGCGTACGCCGAAGGCGCCCGCGACCTTCTGGACCAGATGGCCGGCGCCGCCCGGCGGATGGGCGAGAGCTTCTTCGGGGGCTTCCGGAGGTAGGGCCCGCGTCCCGCGAGGGGTTGCTCGGCGCCGTGTCGGGAGAGTAGCGTCGGGGGAACGGCGGATCCACTTCACCGGCACGACATGCGCATCCTTATCGTGGGGAACGGAGGGCGGGAGCACGCCCTTCTCTGGAAGCTTCGACAGGACGCCCCGGGCGCGCTCGTCTACGCGACCCGTCCCAATGGCGGAATGGCCCCTCTCTGCGAGGCGGTCGAGATCGCGCCCACCGACGTCGAGGCGCTTGCGGGCTTCGCTTCGTCCCGCGCGATCGACCTCACGATCATCGGTCCCGAGGCGCCGCTCGCGATGGGGATCGCGGACCGCTTTCATGCCCGGGGACTCCCCGTCTTCGGGCCCACCCGCGCCGCCGCCCGAATCGAGAGTTCCAAGGCATTCGCCAAGGAACTGATGCGCGAGGAAGGCGTGCCGACCGCCGACTACCGCATCTTCACCGACGCCGACGCCGCCGAGGGGTGGATCCGCGAGCGGGGCGCGCCGATCGTGGTGAAGGCGTCGGGACTCGCTGCCGGAAAGGGCGCCATCGTCTGCGCCACCGTCGAGGAAGCGGTGGTGGCCGCGCGGGCCATGCTCGAGGACTTCACCCACGGCGAGGCCGGTCGCGAGATCGTGATCGAGGAGTGCCTGGAGGGCGAGGAACTCTCGGTCTTCGGGGTGAGCGACGGCGAGGAGGTGGTGCTCCTCCTTCCCT
>CAYORZ010000263.1:0-3414 GCA_964406485.1 uncultured Gemmatimonadaceae bacterium
CCTCTCGATCCAGCCGAAACTGCTCCGCTTCATCCAGGACCGCGAGTACGAGCGGGTGGGCGATCCCCAGCCGCGCCAGGCCAACGTGCGCATCGTCTCGGCCACGAACCGCGACCTCGAGGAGGCGGTCGAGGAGGGCGACTTCCGCGAAGACCTTCTCTACCGCCTCAACGTGATCGAGCTGACGGTGCCCCCCCTCCGGGCGCGTCCCGAAGACGTCGAGGACCTCGCCCGCGTCTTCCTCCGCTTCTTCGCGCACAAGTACAACCAGACGATCTCGGATTTCTCGCCCTCGGCGTGGCAGTGGATCACCACCCACCCCTGGCCCGGGAATGTGCGCGAGATGCAGAACGCGGTGGAACGCGCCGTGATCCTCTGCACGACGCGGGAAGTGCCGCGCGAACTCTTTCCCGACGGCGACGGCGCACTCCCGGACCACGATGTCTCGGGCGTCGGCGCGGCCGCGGAACACCGCGCGCGTGACACGCTCCCCCTCCCCGGCGGAGCGTCGCTCGAAGACGTGGAACGGAGCTACATCGCGCGGGTGCTCGGCACGACCGACACCCTGGAGGCAGCGGCCGAGACACTCGGGATCGCGCCGTCCACCCTGTGGCGGAAGCGGCGGAAGTACAACCTCTGATCGCTCCCCCGGGCGGGGTCGGGCGCCCCTCCGGATCGCCGCGGGCGAAGAAAGATCGTAGACTGCAGGGATCGGCCCCGTCGGCGGGGTCTCCACGGTCGACTTCCGCGGCGCGCCGCGGGTCCGTCTTTCCCGTACCCCCGAGTTCGATGCACACGCCCTTCCACCCCCGACTTGCTGCCCCGCTCCTCCTGGCGGTCCTCGCGGTCCTCGTTCCCCTCTCCGGAGCGTCGGCACAGACCCCGTGGGCCCCCGACGCCCTCACGGTCGCCGACTACGAACGCGCCGAGCGGGAACTCTCCGCCTTCAAGCGTCCCCTCGTCGTGGGCGGGCAGGTGTCGCCCAACTGGATGGAGGGCGGAGCGATGTGGTACCGCCAGGCCACCGACACCGGGTGGCGGATCATGGAGGTCGACGCCGGGGGCGGCGAGCCGAGGCCGGCCTTCGATCACGACCTCCTGGCGGGGGCAGCCGGAACGGCCCTCGGGCGATCCTTCGACGCCGCCCGTGTGCCGGTGACCGGGTTCGAGCGGGAGGGGAGCGATGTCCGGGTGCTCATCGAGGGCAGCTGGCTCCGCTGCACCTCGCGGGCGATGCGCTGCACGGTCGAGGAATCCGTGACCCGGCCCACCGCCGGCGGGCGAGCCGAAGTGGTGTCGCCCGATGGTCGCAAGGCGGTCTTCACCCGGGAGTGGGACCTCTGGGTGCGCGACATCGAGACGGGGGTCGAGACCCGGCTCACGCATGACGGCACCGAGGACCACGGCTACGGCACCAACAACGCCGGGTGGACACGGAGCGAGCGTCCGATCGTCGCGTGGTCCCCCGACTCCGAAAAGGTGGCGACGTTCCGCCACGACGGACGCGGGGTGGGGATGATGCACATGATCACCACCGAAGTGGGCGCGCCGACGCTCGAGTCGTGGCGCTACCCCCTCCCGGGCGACTCCATCGTCTTTCGCATCGAGCGGCTGGTCGTGCACATGGACGGGCGCGTCGTTCCCCTCGACATCCCCCCCGACGAGCACCGGTCGACCCACTGCGACCACGTCTTCTGCGGGGGTGTCTTCGCCGACGTGGAGTGGAGTCCCGACGGCTCCACCCTCGCCTTCGTGTCGACGTCGCGTGACCGGAAGCAGGTGCGCCTCCGCCTGGCCGACCCCGGGACGGGGGCGGTACGCGAGGTGCTCGAGGAGGTCGCCGACACCTACTTCGAGTCCGGGGTGGGGCAGGTGAACTGGCGGGTGCTGCACGACAGTCGCGAGGTGCTCTGGTGGTCGGAGCGCGACAACTGGGGGCACTTCTACCTCCACGACCTCGACTCGGGGGCGCTGAAGCGTCAGCTGACCTCGGGCGAGTGGGTGGCGCTCCAGCTCCGGCACCTGGACCCGGAGTCCCGCGAGATCCTCTTCACCGGGGCCGGTCGCGAAGCAGGAGATCCCTACTTCCACTACCTCTACAAGCTCGAGATCGACTCGGGAGAACTGACCCTTCTCACCCCCGACAGCGCCCACCACACCGTCCAGGTCTCCCCCGACGGAACGCGGATCGTCGACCACTGGTCGACCCCGACGATTCCACCGCAGGTCGCCCTCCGCGACCGCGACGGGCGCACGCTCGCCCCCCTCGACAAGGCCGACATCTCGCGACTCGAGGCGTCGGGGTGGCAGCCGCCGATTCCCTTCGTGACGAAGGCCCGCGACGGGGTGACCGACCTCCACGGGTTGATGTACACCCCGTCGCACCTCGACCCGCAGCGGACGTACCCGGTGGTGAACTACCTCTACCCCGGCCCGCAGTCGGGGAGCGTCGGGAGTCGGAGTTTCAGCCCCGCGCGCCGCGATCACCAGGCCCTCGCCGAACTCGGGTTCATCGTGGTCGAGGTCGACGCCATGGGCACTCCCGGACGCTCGAAGTCCTTTCACGACGCGTACTACGGCAACATGGGCGACAACGGGCTTCCCGATCAGATCGCCACGATCCGGCAGCTCGCCGAGCGCCACGGCTTTCTCGACCTGGACCGGGTGGGGATCTGGGGTCACTCGGGCGGAGGATTCGCCTCCACGCGGGGGATCCTCGAGTACCCGGACTTCTACAAGGTGGCGGTGTCGCAGGCCGGCAACCACGACAACCGCAACTACGTCGACGACTGGGCCGAGAAGTGGCAGGGACTCCTGGTCGAGTACGAAGACGGGACCACGAACTACGACAACCAGTCGAACCCCCTCCTGGCCGACCGTCTGGAGGGCAAGCTGCTCCTCGCCCACGGGCTGATGGACGGCAATGTGCACGCCTCCAACACCCTCCTGGTGGTGCAGGCGCTGATCGAGGCCGACAAGGACTTCGATCTGATCATCCTGCCCGACGCCGCCCACGGCTTCGCCAACACCCCGTACATGATGCGGCGGCGGTGGAACTACTTCGTGGAGCACCTCCTGGGCGCGACGCCCCCTGCCGCGTTCCGCTTCGGCGGACAGGAGCCCCCGTCGTCGTGAGGGCGGCGGGCGTGGCGGCGGTGCCCGCCGCAGGAGCGCGGCGGCGAGCCGTCACGACGCCGCAGGGGGCGGCGTGCCGGAGGGCGAAGGGTCAGCGGGCGACCGCGAGTTCGCGGCGGGCGTCACTGACCACCGCCCCGTCGTGCCCCGCTGCCCGGAGGCGGGAGAGGGCGGCTTCGGCGGCGGTGGCATCGTCGAAGCGTCCGACACGCACCCGGTAGAGGGCGCTCGCCGGGAGTCCGACGAGGCGGGCATCGAAGCCGGCGGCGACGAGTTCGT
>CAYORZ010000264.1:0-3407 GCA_964406485.1 uncultured Gemmatimonadaceae bacterium
CGTCGATGGCGGACTCGCCTGGTTCGACAAGGAGCCGACGGCCGGCTCACGGTTCAACCGGGGCGGGCTCGACCACTCCCCCACCCTCGCCTGGAGCACGACGTCGCTCGAGCGGATCCCGGTGGTGAGCGCGGGATTCTCGGCACGGGTCAACATCCTCGGGTTGCTGGTCCTGGAGAGCTACTTCGCCTACCCCTTCCAGCGCCCGGACCGCGGATGGCACTGGGGCTTCAACTTCGCCCCGGGGTGGTGACGCGCGGCATCGTCGACTGCGCGCCCGTGCCCAGGCAGCAGGCGCCGGCCCCGGGGGGGACTGCCCCCGGGGCCGGCCGTCCTTCCGCCCTCAGAAGATCCGGATCTGGAGGTAGCGTCCGGGATTTTCGCGGAGGTCGATCAGGAGTTCGTTGAGGCTCGCGAACGCGGCGTTGGCGTTGTCGAAGAGCGCCTCGTCACTCGAGAGCCGGCCGAGGGTCCCCTCCCCGCGCGCCATCCGTCCCATCACCGTGTCGAGCGAGAGGAGGACCGCGTCCAGGCGGACGGTCGTCTCTTCCATCTGCGCGAGGATGCTGTCGGCCCTCGCCGCCGCACTCGTCAGCTCCGGCCCGGCCGTCCCGGCCGTGACCTCGAGCCCTTCGGCCGTCCGTGCGAGGGACGCCGTGAGTCGGGCCATCTCGTCGCGCTGATCCGCGACGACGGCGCGCAGTTCCTGCGCCAGATCCTCGATGGCCTGCGTGGACCCCTTGACCGACTCCACCGTGGCCGTGTCCAGGAGGGATTGCAGGCGCCCCATGAGCACCTCGGCCTCCCCCCCGAGCCGGTCCACGGTCTCGAAGATGCCGCTCCCCCCGTCGGTGCCGGGGATCGTGTCCCACTGGGCGAGCATGGTCGTGCCTTCCCCCGGCAGGACCTCGACCGTCCGCCCCCCGAAGATCCCCGCCCCGGCCAGGGTCGCACTCGAGCCTTCCGGCACCCGCCACTGGTTGTAGAGCTCGAGGGTGATCGCGACCCGTTCGTCGGCCGTCATCTCGAACCCCTTGACCCGGCCGATGATGACGCCGCGCATCTGCACGGGATCGCCCCGCCGCACGCCCCCGGCGTCGGCGAGTTCGGTGACCAGCATGTAGCGTCCCCGGAAGCCCGCCGGGTCGGTCATGAGAAAGAGGACGAGGAAGAAGGAAACCAGTCCGAGGACGACGAAGAGGCCCACCCGGATGTGGCGGGCGCCCGTGTCGCGGGGGATCGCTCGGGCGAGCTCCTGATCGTCAGGTCCGGAGAGTCGTTCCGTCATCGGGGTTCACCACTGTCGAGGGCGCGTTCGGCCGCTGCGCGGTCCTGGAAGGCCTGCACCACCGGATCATCGCTCCGGCGGAATTCGTCGGGGGTACCACAGAATCGGAGGATGCCCTGGTCGAGCATCGCGACACGGTCGCAGATCAGGAGTCCTCCCTCGATGTCGTGCGTGACCACGAGCGAGGTGACCTCGAGGTTGTCGGAGAGGCGCACGATGAGGCGCTCCACCGCCGCCGTGTTGATCGGGTCGAGGCCGGTGGTGGGCTCGTCCCAGAGCAGGATCTGCGGGCGCCCCACGATGGCGCGCGCGATCCCGACCCGCTTCCGCATCCCCCCCGAGAGTTCGGAGGGGATCTTGGAGAGCACCTCCAGGGGCTCGAGGTTGACCAGTTCGAGCGCGCCCCAGACCCGCCGCGCCACCTCGGCGCGGGGCGTCCTCGCGAGTTCCGCCTCGGGGATTCCCATCGCCACGTTGTCGAAGACGTTGAAGGAATCGAAGAGGGCCGCGTTCTGGAAGACGTATCCGACCTTCTGCCGCGCCCGGGCGAGGGCGTCGTCACCTCCGAAATAGACGGACTCCCCGTCGATCCGCACGTCGCCACGGTCGGGAGTGATGAGCGCGATGGTTGTCTTGAGGAGCACGCTCTTCCCCGTCCCCGAAGGGCCGAAGAGGGCAAACATCTCGCCCGACTCCACCGTCAGATCCACCCCGGCCAGCACCGGATGATCGAAGCGCTTGTAGAGCTGTCGGTACTCGATCATGCGCCGTCAGTTCAGGAGGAGGGGGGGGAACATGGCGTCGAGGATCAGGATGGTGAGCGTCATGAACATCACCGCATCGGTGGTCGTCCGCCCGACCCCCTCCGCGCCCCCCTGCGTACGGAACCCCATGTGGACCGAGATCAGCGGGATCGCGAATCCGAAGACCACCGCCTTCGTGAAGGAGTAGAAGAGATCCCACGAGTGCCAGAAGAGGCGGGCACCGTAGAGGAAGGACTCGAAGCCGAGCCCTGCGTCGATGCGGGCGGCCACCATCCCGGCGACGATCCCCACGATGTCGGCGAAGCCCACGAGCACCGGCATGACGACGAGGCCGGCCAGGATCCGGGGGCTTCCGAGGAGCACGACCGGGTCACGCCCGAGGGAGTGGTAGGCGTCGATCTGTTCCGAGACCTTCATCGTTCCGAGTTCGGCGGTGATGCGGGCCCCTACCCGCCCGACGAGAACGATCGCGGTAAGGACCGGTCCCATCTCCAGCACCACCGTCTGCGCGACGAGGCTGCCCAGAATGTAGGAGGGGATCGCCCCCGTCATCTGGTAGCCGCCCTGCTGACTCGTCACGATACCGGCGAGGGCGCCCGTGACGAAGACGATGGGGAGGCTCTCCACCCCCATGACGTAGATCTGCCGGAAGAACTCCCGCAACGGGATCCGCATCCTGACGAGAGACAGGATCACGGCCCAGACAAGCAGGCCGAGACCGCCGGCGTGATCGAAGACCAGCTCCGTGCCCCGACCGACGGTACGGAACCAGCGACGGAGGGCTCCCTCTTCGGCAGCGCTGGGATCGGCGGGGGAATTCACTCGGTCGACGGCATGGTAGGGGGGTTGCATGGCAGCCGGATAGCCTCCTAGGATCGACGTTCCCCCCGTTCAAATCAACGGTGGATCGTCTCCGCTCCTTCGATCTGGTCGTGTCATGTCCGGACTTCGTCGTCTCTTCGCTCACGCCGCCCTCCCCCTCGTCATCGGCGCCATCGGGCTCTCGGCCTCTTCCCTGCCGGCGCAGGAGCCCGCCCCCGCCTACACGGACGAGATCGCCCGCCTCCTGGCCGACGCCCGCGTGCAGGCCGCCTTCGACCGACTCGAGGCCGACGATTCCCTCACGATGGGCGACCTCCTCGAACTCACTCGCATTCCCGCGCCGCCCTTCATGGAAGACGAGCGGGGAGCACGCTTTCTCGAGATGCTGCGGGACCTCGGGGTGGATTCGGCGTGGGTCGACGCCGAGGGGAATGTGATCGGTCTCCGGCGCGGGACGGGCGACGGGCCGGTGCTCGCGCTCACGGGTCACCTCGACACCGTCTTCCCCGAAGGGACCGACCTCACGATCCATG
>CAYORZ010000265.1:0-3405 GCA_964406485.1 uncultured Gemmatimonadaceae bacterium
GCCGGCAACGAATTGCGGGTGCGGCTCGGTCTGGAGACGGCGGTGGGCGACCACTCCGCCCTCCGGGTGGCAGCCGTGGCGTCGGTACGCGGCGCCGACCGGCTGCGCGGTGACCCTTCGCACGCGGTCGGGCGCCGGGTCGCGGGGCACGCCGCCTTCGCCACCCCCGTCGCGGGGGCGCTCACCACGCTCTGGGTGTCCGGTTTCTACCGGGGGGAGCCGTCGGTGGAGCCGACGGCCGTAGGGGCCTCCATCGTTCCGCGGGGGGGACTGTTGGCTGCCGGAGTGCGGGCGCGGGTGGGGGTCGGAGGGGAAAGCTGGCTGGAGCCGGAAGTCGAGTTCCGGACCTCGGCGATCGCCCCCGACGGCGGCGGAGGGGAACTGCTGACCGAGGGTCACATCGCCCGCGCAGGGGTGCGGCTCCTCCGCCCCCTGGCCGCATCGCTGGGCCTCGCTGCCGAGGCGGGCGGACGGTGGGGAACCCTCCAGGACGGCCCGCGCTCCGCCACGGTCCGGGGACTCCGGGCGTCCCTCGCCCTCCGCTGGAGCCGCTGACATGCGACTGCCCCGCCGCGTCGCGCTCCTGGCCGCGATCGTCCTTCTCGCGGGGTGCGGCGAGGTGCCGACCGCCGACCGCGAGCCCCGGACCCTCCACATCCTCCCCACCTTCTTCCAGCAGGGCGGGGGACTCCCGATCCTCCCCGTCGACGAGGTGGAGGTGACGGCGTGGGACCTCGAGCACACGATCGTGCTCGGGCGCGCGGTCGCGTCGGTCGCGCCCACGGCCAACGAGGTCGCCGTGGAGCTGGAGGTGGACCCGCCGCCCGGGGGGGCGGTGGTCGTCGAAGTGGTGCTTCGCCAGGGCACACAGCCGGTCTACGTCGGCGGTCCGCTCGTGGTCGTCTCCACCGAGCGCCCCGTCGAGGTCCCCGTCGCCTACGTGGGCGCGGGCGCCTGCAACGAGTGGGCGGGCTCGGTAGACGCGGGGCCGATCGGAGGCGCACCGGCGGTGGCCCGGGGGGCGCTCGAGATCGGGGACTGCTACCGGCATGACGAGGCGAGCTTCGTCGACCGGTGGCGGCTCGACCTCGCGGCGGACGCGGGCCTCGACATCGCGCTCGAGCCGGTCGGGACCGACCGTCCGCTCTTCGTGCGGCTGGTCGGTGGCGATGGCGCGACCCTGCACGGCCCGGTCGAGGGGGGCGTCGCGCTCCCCCTCGCGGCGGGCAGCTACCGCGTCGAGGTGACCAGCGCCGAACCCCTCGACCTGGTCGAATACCGCCTCTCGGCCGTCGAGTATGACCGCTGCGACGTCGAGGCCGGGGTTCTCGTGGAGGGCGTGACCCGGAGCGGGACCCTCCGGCCGGTCGACTGCCCGTTGGCCGGCGGGCGCGTCGCGCACCTCTGGGCGGCCGAGGTGACGCTCGCGGGGCCGTACCGGATCGACCTCGAGAGTCCCCGACTCGACATGCAGCTCCTGGTCACGGCCGCCGACGTGACCGACCCGTTCTCGGACGAAACCCTCCTGGAAGACGATGATCGGGGGGCGGGTCCCTTCGACGCCCTCGTGGCCGGGCTTCTCCCGGCGGGACGGTATCGGGTGTGGAGCACGATCGCCGCCGCCGCCGGCTCGTCGTCGCCCCCGGTACAGGGCAACTACCAGATCGCGATGCGCCGCCTGGCGCGCGGGCGGCCCGGCCTGGAGATCCGCGGAGTGGAAGCCCTGGGGACGGGGAGCGGCGTCTGCGGGAACGCGCACGCCTTCGTCTTCCACTTCGGTTTCGAGGACGGCGATGGCGATCTGGTCGAAGGGGGCGGGGTGACGATCCGGCTGACCAGCATCCCGACCGGCGTCGTCGAGGTGAAGAGGGTGGGGTGGGAGTCGTTTCCCGACCTCAACCCCTTCGCGGGGTACGCCACCGTCACCACCTGCGAGACCTTCCTTGCAGGCGACGTCGCGAAGGACGCGGAGTTCTTTCTCACCGACGCCGCGGGCGAGACCAGCGCGACGATCTCGCAACGCCTCACCCCGGTCGGCGCAGGGGCGGCCCCCCGCGACGGAGTGGTGCAACACCCCGGTCCCGTGCTGCAACCGGACGCCGCCGTCCCCCCCGCTTCCGGAAGGCTCAGGTGAGCGGGGGGCGCAACCGGTAATGGCGCAGCCCCCCGACCTGATGGACCATGCGTTCGGGACCGAGGTAGCGGTGCGAATACACCGATTCGACGGTTCGGTGACAGTCGTGCACGAGCACGTCGACGTCGGTCGAGCGCCGAGCGAGCACGGCGGCCGTGTAGATGCTCTTCATGCGCCCCGGCCGGCGACGGCTGCCCCCCTGGGGGGAGTCGACGAAGATCACGTCCCAGTTCGCGGCCAGGATCCGGTCGGGGAGGTCGGTCATGAAGAGGCGGTCGCGTCGCTCGAGGAGGGCGCGCCACTGCGTGCGGCGGGTGTCGTAGCTCACCTGAACGATGTCGACGCCGGGGACCTGCTCGCGGGTGGCCGCGATCCACGCGGGCTCGTGCTCCACGAAGACGGTTCGACCCCCGTCGTTGGCTGCGAGCCAGCAGGGGGTGTCGCGCCCGACGCCGAAGACGAGAAGCTGACCGGGGGCGCGCGCCCGGATCACCGAGCGCAGATGGCGGTATTCCTCGAAGGTCCCCTGCCCGGGGTTCCGGGCCACGAGGTCGCGCAGATCCTGGTCATCGGTGGCTGGGGAAGGGTCCATGGGGGTGTGTGCGGCGGGGAACGAGGCCGATGGAAGCTGCCGGGGGGAGCACGGCGACGGCAAGCGTCTTGTGTCAAGGCACTCTGCGGAATACGTTAGAAGGCTCTGCATATCGTGGTCCTCCCGGACCCCGTCCCAATCCGTCCCGTCCGCGACATCCCAGAGGGGGTGCGTCGGGCCGGGCCAACCGCAAATCAGAGATGGCCGTACGTATCCGACTCAAGCGGATGGGCAGGAAGAAGCAGCCCCACTACCGGGTGGTGGTCGCCGATTCCCGCGCACCGCGTGATGGACGTTTTGTCGAGAGCCTGGGCTACTACAAGCCCCTCTCGCACCCTGCTCGCCTCGTGCTCGACCTCGAACGGGTCGACTACTGGATCGGCGAGGGCGCATCTCCGTCGCACACGGTGAGGACGCTCATCTCGAAGGCCCGAGAGGGGGGCGACGACCTCATCGCGATCGGTGAGGTCGACGCGGAGTCCCGTCGGAAGGCCGAAGCCGAGGCGCTCGCTGCGCGGCGGGCCGCCGAGAAGGAGGCAGCTGCCGAGGCAGAGGCGGCCGCCAGGGCGGAAGCCGACGCGGCCGCCCTGGCCGAGGCCGAGGCCGCGGCCGCCGCCGAGGCCGAAGCGGCCGACGCCACCCCGACAGACGCCGCGGCGCCCGAGAGCGATGACGCCGC